>NZ_PJJU01000052.1:0-132755 GCF_002929635.1 Cryobacterium sp. M25
TGTGGTAACCCAATCGATACCGGAGGTCCTCACTTTTTTAGCTCACGCCACGCTCACAACCTGTGTGGGAACAACATCTAGAGGACTACATCGCGGCCTGAAATTCAAGGGGTGTGCTCAGATGACCGTTTTGGGTACACACCGGGCGCTGCCAACGCCTACCTTGGAAGCATGGCCATTCCCCCTCTTGTCGAGCCGATCGCCCGCCTGAGCGGCGCCGAATCCGTTCGCACCGCCCGCCAACGCCGTCTGCCCCAGCTCAACGAGCTCGGCCAGCGTCGCCTCGCCAACGCCCGGGTGCTCGTGCTCGGCGCCGGCGGGCTGGGGTCCCCCGCGCTCATCTACCTGGCCGCGGCCGGCGTGGGAACGATCGGCATCGTCGACGGCGACGACGTCGAACCCAGCAACCTGCAACGCCAGATCGTGCACGGCCAGGCGGATGTCGGACGCCCCAAGGTGGCCAGCGCCGCCGAATCGATCGCCCAGATCGCGCCGGAGGCCGTGGTCGTGCAGCACGCCGAACGGCTCGACGCCGGCAACGCCGCCGCGATCATCGGCGGTTACGACGTGGTCATCGACGGCACCGACAACTTCCCCACCCGTTTCCTGGTCAACGACACCTGCGCGGCCCTGGGCCTGCCACTGGTCTGGGCATCCGTTCTCCGTTTCGACGCCCAGCTGTCGGTGTTCTGGGCCACCCCACCGGCCGAGAGCGGCCTCACCGGGGTGCACTTGCGTGACCTGTTCCCGACCCCGCCCACAGAGGGTGAGGTGCCCAACTGCGCCGAAGCCGGCGTGCTCGGCGCGCTCTGCGGCCAGGTGGGCTCGCTGATGGCCACCGAGGCGATCAAGCTGATCGCCGGTATCGGCGCTCCGCTGATCGGGCGCGTGCTCGTGATCGACGCGCTCTCGGGCCGTTTCACCGAGGTGCCCCTGATCGGCACCGGCATCGCCGCCGCCGACCCGAACCCGGCAGCGACCCTCGCCGCCGCCCGCGGCTCCGCTCAGGCCGCCGCCGCTGGGGCCTGGCCGACGCTCACCCCGGTGGAGCTCGTGGCCCGGCTCACTGCCCGCGCCGAGGGAACCGACCCGTTCGTGCTGGTCGACGTGCGCGAGCCCGACGAGCACGCCGAGAGCGCCATCCCGGATGCCGTCCTGCTGCCTCTCGGCGACCTGCTCACCGAGGCCGGAATGGCCACCCTGCCGCGGGACGTGCCGCTGGTGCTGCACTGCCATCTGGGGCCGCGGGCCGAACGCGCCGCTATGGCCCTGGACGCGGCCGGCTTCACCGGCCTCACCCTGCTCGCCGGCGGGATCGTCGCTTGGGACGTTGCCGTCGCCGCACGCACCGCTCCCGGCCGCGGCAGCAAGTGGGCCGGCGACGCCGTGTCCAACGAATCGACGACCACAGCGGGGAACTGACCATGACGGGGAACACGCACGAGCACACCCACGAGCACGACGCCGACGCTTGCGCCGTACCGGTCTCGGCCCGCAGCGTCGCCGACCAGCTCTCCTTCGTGCTCGCCGCGGTCGCCCCGCTGCCGCCCGTGCTGGTCTCGCTTGACGAGGCGCTGGGCCTGATGCTGGCCGAGGATGTTCGGAGCGCCACGGACACACCTCCCTTCGACAACTCGGCCATGGACGGCTATGCCGTCCGGCGCGCCGACCTGCTGCAGGCCTCCGCCGAGCACCCGGTGACGCTGCCGGTGGTCGCCGACCTCGCGGCCGGAACCAGCCAGAACCCGCACCTGGAGACCGGGCAGGTGGCCCGGATCATGACGGGGGCGCCGCTCCCGGACGGGGCGGATGCCGTGGTTCCGATCGAAGACACCGATCAGGGCATCGACACGGTCACCGTCGTGCGGGCGCCGCAGCCGGCAGCGCACATCCGTCGCGCCGGCGAAGACGCCCACGCCGGCGACACCGTGCTCACCCGCGGCTCGGTGCTCTGGCCGACCCGGGTTGCCGCGGCCGCCAGCGCCGGAACCTCGTCGCTCCGGGCGCACCCGGCTCCGCGCGTGGCCGTGATCTCCACCGGGAGCGAGCTCGTCACCCCCGGCGAACCCACCCGGCGCGGCCAGATCCCCGACTCCAACTCCTACCTCCTCGCGTCGGCCGTCACCGCGGCCGGCGGGGTGCCGATCCGGCTCGGCGCGGTTCCCGACGACGAGAACACGCTCCGCAGCCTGCTGGCCAGCCTCGCCGGCACGGTCGACGCCATCGTGCTCTCCGGCGGGGTGAGCGTCGGCGCCTACGACATCGTCAAGGCCGTGCTCGCCCCGCTCGGCACCGTACGGTTCGGGCCGGTCAAGATGCAGCCGGGCAAGCCTCAGGGTTTCGGCCGCTGGCCGGCCGACGACAATGCAGTCGAGGGACCGCTCATCTTCGCCCTCCCCGGCAACCCGGTCAGCGCCTTCGTGTCGTTCGAGGTGTTCGTGCGGCCGGCCCTGCGCCGCCTCGGCGGGCACATCGAGCTCTTTCGCCCCACGATCTCGGCGACCGCCGGGGAGAGCTGGGACTCCCCACCCGGCCGTGCCCAGTACATGCCGGTGACCCTCGAGGGCGTGGGAATCCGCAGGGTGGTCCGCCGGTCCGCCGCGGGCGGGTCGGGATCCCACCTCGTCGCCGGGCTTGCTCAGGCCGTCGGGCTGGCCATCGTGCCGGAAAACGTGACGCGGATTGCCGAGGGCGACCGCGTCACTGTCATGCTGTTGACATGAGCATCCGCGACCTGTCCGCACACCCCTTCACGCATCTCGACTCTTCCGGCCAGGCCCGCATGGTCGACGTCACCGAGAAGCAGCCCACCGTGCGCAGCGCCACCGCCGCCGGCTTCGTGGCCTGCGGCCCGACGGTCATCGCGGCCCTTCGCGACGGCAGCACCCCCAAGGGCGATGTGCTCGCCGTGGCCCGCATCGCCGGCATCCAGGGTGCCAAGAAGTGCGCCGACCTGCTCCCCCTCGCGCATGTGATCGGGGTGCACGGCGCCGCCGTCGACCTCGTCATCGAAAACACCGGGGTGCGCGTCACGGCCACCGTGCGCACGGCCGACCGCACCGGCGTCGAGATGGAGGCCCTGACCGCCGTGTCGGTCGCCGCCCTCGCCGTGGTCGATATGGTCAAAGGCCTCGACAAGTCCGTTTGGATCGAGAACGTGCGCCTCATCACGAAGACCGGAGGGAAGTCCGGCGACTGGCACCGCCCGAACGAGTAGCGATGACCCGAGCAGCCATGAGCGTCGATCTGATCGTGCTGGCGGGCGGGCGCGCCCGGCGCCTCGACGGCGCGGTCAAGCCCGCGGTCGAGGTGGCCGGGCGCACGCTGCTCTCCCGGGTGCTGGACGCCCGCGGTCTCGCCCGGAACGTTGTCGTGGTCGGGCCGGAGGAGGCTCGTGCGGCCGTCCCGGCCGACGACACGGCCGAGCTGACCTGGACGCTCGAAGATCCCCCGTTCGGCGGCCCGGTCGCCGGCATCGTGGCGGGACTCGCGGCGCTCGAGCACGCGACCGCGTCCGGGCCTGCGGACTGGGTGCTCCTGCTGGCCTGCGACCTGCCGTGGGCAGCGGATGCCGCCCGCCTACTGGTGCCGGCGGCGTCCGACCCGGGGCTGCCGGCATCCGTTCACGGCCTGCACCTGGTCGACGCGGGCGGCCGCGCGCAGTGGCTCGCGGGGATCTACCGTCTGGCGCCGCTGCGGGCGGCCGCGCACCGGATCGGCGCCGACGCCCACGGCGCCAGCGTGCGCGGACTGCTGGCCCCGCTCGAGCTGCGGGGCGTCCGCGACCAGAACGGCGAGGGGAGCGACGTGGACACATGGCAGGATGTGGAGAGGAGTTCCGCACTGCTGACCAGCACCCCACCGCGGAGCACCCCACCGCGGAGCAATCCGACCGCGGAGCAATCCGACCGCGGAGCAATCCGATGAGGAGTGATACTCAATGAGCGCCTCGACCCCGCTTCCCCCTGAGGCTCTCGACGAGTGGCTGGTGGCCCTCGCCGCCGCACTCGGCCTGGATCCGGCCGACATCCCCGTGGGCACGCTGCTCGACGTGGCCCGCGACGTGGCCCACAACGTGGCCCGGCCCGCCGCCCCGCTGAGCACGTTCCTGGTCGGTCTGGCCGCCGCCCGGAACGGCGGCACACCCGCCGCCATCGAGGCCGCCAGTGCGCTGGCCACCCGGCTCGCCCTCACCTGGCCGCCGGACCAGCCGGAGGCGACACGCTGATGGCGACCATCCGTTTCTTCGCCGCGGCAGCCGAATCCGCCGCCGCCGACGCGGCCGCGGTCGATGCCGCCACCATCGGCGACTTGCGCGCCCAGCTCACCAGCCTCTACGGCGACGAGTTCGAGCGCATCCTCGGCCGGTGCTCCCTGCTCGTGAACGGCACACGGGCGACGGATGACACGGTGCCGCTCTCCGGCAGCGACACCGTCGACGTGCTGCCGCCCTTCGCCGGCGGCTGACGCCCGCCGATTTCGGTTCTGTTCGACCGAATCATTTTTCACGGCGTTCACGCGTTGTCGCATTTCCGCTGCACCGCGAGGGTGGAAGCTACGCGGGCCTGGTGCCCGGCAGCAACCAGCCGAGGAAGTCCATGTCAGTCGAAACGTCTCCGCAGTTCGCCTCGAAACTCAAACCGGATCTGTCCAACTGGGACCCGGAGAATGACGAGACCTGGGATCCGGGGCTCGCCTGGCGCACCCTGTGGATCACCACCTTCAGCCTGACTCTGAGCTTCGCGGCCTGGTACCTCGTCAGCGCGATCGCCCCGCGTCTGAACGACATCGGCTACTCCCTCGCACCCAGCCAGCTGTACTGGCTCGTCGCCCTCCCCGGGCTCGCCGGCGGCCTGCTGCGCCTGGTCTTCATGTTCCTGCCGCCGATGATGGGCACCCGCAACCTCGTCGCCATGTCGTCGGCCCTGCTCGTGATCCCGATGCTCGGCTGGACCCTCGCCGCCCGGGACACGTCCACGCCGTACTGGGTGCTGCTCTCCCTGGCGTTCGCGGCCGGCATCGGTGGCGGAACCTTCTCCGGTTTCATGGCATCGACCAGCTACTTCTTCCCCAAACGCCTCGCCGGAACGGCTCTGGGCCTGCAGGCAGGCCTCGGCAACTTCGGCATCGGCCTGATGCAGCTGATCCTGCCCTGGGTCGTAGGATTCGGTCTGCTCGGCACCGCCGCCCTCACCCCCCAGAGCAGTGCCGAAGGTGACCTCGTCTGGCTGCACAACGGTGGGCTGGTGCTCATCCCCTGGGCTCTGCTTGCCATCGTCCTGGCGGTGATGTACCTGCGCCGGGTGCCGATCACGGCGAACTTCCGCCAGCAGATGGACATCTTCGGGGTCAAGCACACCTGGATCATGACCGCCATCTACCTGATGAGCTTCGGCGCCTACAGTGGCCTCGCCGCCCAGATGGGCCTGATCATCCTCGACGTCTACGGCAACTTCCCGGATGCCCCGAACCCGCTGGCCTTCGCATTCATCGGCCCCGTCCTCGGCGCCCTGGTGCGGGCGGCGAGCGGCCCGTTCTGCGACAGGTGGGGCGGCGCGATCTTCACGTTCATCGGTGGCCTCGGCATGGTGGCGGGAACTGCCCTCACCGCCTTCTTCCTCACGCCGACCAGCGTGGACGAGTTCTGGGGCTTCCTCACCGGCATGTTGATCATCTTCTTCTTCGCCGGGCTGGCCAACGCCGGCACGTTCAAGCAGATGCCGATGATCTTCCCGAAGCGTCAGGCCGGCGGAGCCATCGCCTGGACCTCCGCCATCGCGGCCTTCGGACCGTTCGTCGTGGGCATCTCGCTCACCATGATCAGCCCGACCGCGTTCTTCGCCGGCTGCGCCGTGTTCTGCGTGTTCTGCACCTGGCTCGCCTGGTTCTACTACGCCCGCAAGGGTGCTCCCTTCCCCAGCTGATCGATCTGCCGGATCGGAGTACGATCCCCGCATGGAACAGCTGCACTTCACGATTCGGATCGACGCTCCGGTACACACCGTCTGGAGCACGATGCTGGACGCGTCGACCTACCGGGACTGGACCCGGGCGTTCCACGAGGGTTCCCACTACGTCGGAAGCTGGGCGGAGGGCAGCACGATCCGCTTCCTCGCCCCCGGCGAGGATGCTTCCCACAGCGGGCTGGTGGCCACGGTCGTCGAAAACCGGCCGGACGAGTTCATCTCCCTGGAAATCCGCGGTGCTGTCTCCCGGGGCATCGACGACACCACGAGCGCTCACGCGCGGCGGTTCGCGGGCGCGCACGAGGACTACTCCTTCAGCGAGTCCGACGGGGTGACCACACTCGTGGTAACCGTCGACACCGACGAGGAATTCACGGCCATGTTCGCTGCGGATTGGCCCCGCGCCCTCGCGCGGCTCGGGGAGCTCGCCGAGGAACGGGCCGCCACCGCCGACTAGCTGCCCGGGTCCTGCCAGCCGTGGGCGATGAAGGGTCGGACTGGGAGTTCCGAGCCCCGAACGGGGCGAAGCGAGTGGTCGATGCCCGATCCGCACCAGCGCTGCTGCCCACCCGGCGGGGCCTGTGGCCAACTCAGGAGATCCGTCCGGCCGGGCCGAACATCCACACTGGTTCCGCACTGATCCGTGGCGGCCGGTGCATGCCGGGCAACGGATGTCCTGAGTTGGCCGCACACACACACCCGCACACGCGCGCTCGCGCGACCGGGCCTAACCCACGGAAGAGTCAGGAGAGCCAGAATCTCCGCCGAGTGGGCCCGCGAGGTTGCCGCCGGCGTGGGCGCCGACAGCTCCGTGACCGACTGAGTTCAGGCCGGCTCAGTCGTCGTCTTCGCCCCCGGCGGGTGCCGGTGCTCCCCCGACCTCGGACCAGACGGCCGCCGCACCGCTGTGACCGATGAGCACGGCCTGCACGATGGTTCCCGTGGCGGCGACCAGCGCGGCCACGGCCAGCACGATGGCCACCCACTTCGGGGCGCGGGCGACGGATGTCCGGCCGCCGACCTCCCGGTAGTTCCACCAGAGTAGAACGGCGGCGACCACGACCAGGGCGGCAACCCAGGGCAGCAGCCCGTCGGCCAGCTCGGAGTGGGTCTCGACCAGCGCGGTCTCGGTGACCCGCTCTCTCAGCGCCTCCCCGGATTCGCGCGCCAGCGGCACGAGAACGAGTGCGGCCAATGCGAGGATCAGCGGCAGGAACTTCGCCCACCGGCGAAACCGGGGCCAGAGGGCCGCGACGACGACGAGGGCGGCCGTGGGAACGACGACCGCGGTCGCGTGCACCACGAGGGGGTGCACAGGCAAACCGAAGATGGTGTCGAGCAGCGCATCGAACATGTGTCTCCCTCTGGGGCATACTCAGGCACGAAAGTGGACCCGCACTGGCAATGCTAGGCACCGGAGCGGAACCCCGCCATTCAGCGCAGGCTTCGCTTACCACCCCGAGTGCGGCGGGATCAAGACGCCCTCGATCGCCTGCAGGCGGCCTAGCGTGCGCGCGGGCTAGCCCCTCGGGCAGCCCAGGTGCCGGCGGCCTGCATCATCCGTTGCCCCTGCGACCCGCTCCCCCGACTGCATATGGCGGCTGCGGGTCGCGCACCGGCGTCGACGTCCCTGGGATCTTCGGCTAGCGGCGGCCGCCCACCTTTTCGCGGGTGTCCCTCGGTAGTTCGCTCTTCTCCCAGCCACGGCGGGCCTTCTGGGAGCCCGCACCGCGGTGGCCGTCCCGCGAGCGGTAGACGATGTAGGGACGCACGAAGTAGCCGAGCGGCGCCGAGAATACATGCACCAGTCGGGTGAAGGGCCACAGCAGGAAGAGCATCGTGGCGGAGAGCACGTGCAGTTGGAAGAAGAACGGCACGTCGCTCATCAGCGCCGGGTCCGGCTGAAAGGCGTACAGGCTGCGGATCCACGGCGAGATCGACCCACGGTAGTCGTAGCCGGCGCCGAGCACCTGGTAGAGCACGGTCGCCGTCGTGCCGAAGGCGATGGTGCCGGCGAGGAACAGGTACATGACCTTGTCCATCACGGTCGTGACCAGCTTGACCCGGGCGACCAGGCGGCGACGGATCAGCAGGATGGCGAGGCCGGCGATGGTCAGCACCGCGGCGACGCTGCCCAGCCAGGTGGCCCCGAGGTGGTAGATGTGCTCGGTGACGCCAAAGAACTCGAGCCACGGTTTGGGGATGAAGAGTCCGACAATGTGACCGCCGAAGACCATCAGGATGCCGTAGTGGAACATGGGCGAGCCCCAGCGGAGCCACTTGTTCTCATAGGTCTGGCTCGACCGTGAGGTCCAGCCGAACTGGTCGAACCGGTAGCGCAGAAGGTGACCGACGATGAAGACCCCGGCGGCGGCGTAGGGGAACGCCACCCAAAGCAGAATGTCGAGCGGATTCATACCCGTACTTCCTCGCTGTTCGCGCCGGACGGCGAGAACGGTTTGAGATTGCCCAGGAAGGTCATGCCGACCGTCTCGGTCGGCGGACCCTCGTTCACCAGGTTGAGGTAACGCTGACGCGTCTCCTCGTCGATCTTCGGGAGAGACAGGGAGACCGCCTCCACAATGTGCGCGTAGGGGCTCGGCACGGCCTCGAGTGCCATGCGGAGCACCTCGATCCCGTCGCGGTGCGCGGCGAGCAGTTCCTGGGCGATCGGCGAGTCGCTCCGCGCGGAGAATTCGAGCACCATCGGCAGGTAGTCGGGCAGTTCGTCGGCGGCGACCTCCCAGCCCGCGGCACGGTAGGCCTCGACGAAGCGCACGAGCGCCATGCCGCGGCGACGGGTGTCCCCCGCCGCGTAGTAGCTCAGGTACGGGCAGCACTTGCGCTTGAGGTCGAAAGTGGCCGTGAAGTGGATTTCCAACTCCTGCTGCGTCATCGCATCCGCTTTCGTCAGGAACGCCTCGAAGGCGTGGCGGAGCGGATCCGGCAGCAACGCCACCGACGCGGCGACAGCACCGAAACGGGCCCGTCGCTCCTGGCTGGGGTAATCCAGCAGAATGGATGCCGCCATGTGCGCCATCCGGCCGTCCTCCGCGGACAGAGGCAGCGCCGTGACCTTGCGGGTCGGGAGCTTCGCCAGCCTCACGCGGGACTCCCGGAGGCCTTCGGCGGGAACATGCCCTCCGGCACGCCGCCGCCGGTCCAGTTGAGCAGGTTGACCCGGCCGGGCGTGGTGGGCTTCGTGCGTTCGGAGCCCTTGCCGACCATCTCGTTGTAGTTGTCGACGGTCGCGTTCAGCGGCATCCCGGGGGTCTTGCCATAGGGGCCGGCCGCCGTGGCGACGCTGGGGCCACCCATACCGGGGCCGCCGTCGGTGTCGAGCGAGCAGGCGAGTTCCTCAAGCTCACGCGCCGTCTCGACGTGCGCCTTGGGGATGACGTAGCGATCCTCGTACTTGGCGATGGCCAGCAGGCGGTACATGGCCTCGATCTCGGGACCGGTCATGCCGACCGCTTCCGGGATCGACTCGTCGCGGTCGCGGCCCAGGTTGATGTCGCGCATGTACGACCTCATGGCGGCGAGCTTCCGCAGCGAGGACTCGACGGGAACGACGTCTCCGGCCGAGAACAGTCCGGCGAGGTATTCCACCGGGATGCGGAGCTTGTCGATGGCGGCGAACAGGGTGCGGGCATCCTCACCGTCGTTGTTGGTGGTCGAGATGACGTCGACCACCGGGGACAGCGGGGGGATGTACCAGACCATCGGCATGGTGCGGTACTCCGGATGCAGCGGCAGAGCCACCTTGTACTCGGAGATGAGCTTGTAGATCGGGCTATTCTGGGCCGCGAGGATCCAGTCGTCCTCCATGCCTTCGGCCTTCGCCGCGGCGATGACCTCAGGGTCGAACGGGTCGAGGAAGCAGGCGCGCTGGGCATCCAGCAGGTCGTGCTCGTTCTCGACCGAGGCCTGCGCGAGGACCGCGTCGGCGTCGTAGAGCATCAGGCCGAGGTAGCGCAGCCGGCCGACGCAGGTCTCCGAGCAGATCGTGGGCTTGCCCTGCTCGATCAACGGGTAGCAGAGCGTGCACTTCTCGGCCTTACCCGTCTTGTGGTTGAAGTAGACCTTCTTGTACGGGCAGGCGGAGACGCACATGCGCCAGCCGCGGCATCCGTCTTCGTCGACGAGGACGATACCGTCCTCCTCGCGCTTGTACATGGCGCCCGAGGGGCAGGCCGCGACGCAGGCGGGGTTCAGGCAGTGCTCGCAGATGCGCGGCAGGTAGAACATGAAGGTGTTCTCGAACTCCATCTTCACGTGCTCGCTCATGGTGGCGAGGATGGGGTCGTCTGCCGCCGTCTCCTGCGAGCCGCCGAGGTCGTCGTCCCAGTTGCCGGACCACTTGATGTCCATGTTCTGGCCGGTGAGCAGCGACTTGGGCCGGGCGACGGGGCTTTCCGTGCTCAGCGGAGCCTTGGTCAGCATGTCGTAGTCGTAGGTCCACGGCTCGTAGTAGTCGTCGATCACCGGGAGGTCGGGGTTGTTGAAGATGGTGGCGAGACGCTTGATGCGGCCACCGGAGCGCAGTTTCAGGCGTCCGCGCTTGTTGCGCTGCCAGCCGCCCTTCCACTTGTCCTGGTCTTCGTAGCGGCGCGGGTAGCCGACGCCGGGCTTGGTCTCCACGTTGTTGAACCAGACGTATTCGACGCCGGTGCGGTTGGTCCACACCTGCTTACAGGTGACCGAACAGGTGTGGCACCCGATGCACTTGTCGAGATTCATGATCATCGACATCTGAGCCATTACGCGCATTTAGTACTCAACCTCCTGGCTGCGTCGACGGATCACGGTGACCTCGTCGCGTTGGTTCCCGGTCGGGCCGAGGTAATTGAAAGCGAAGGACAGCTGGGCGTAGCCACCGATCAGGTGACTCGGTTTCAGCAGGATTCGGGTGAGCGAGTTGTTCGTGCCGCCGCGCATGCCACTCGTCTCGGCGATCGGCACATTGATGGTGCGGTCCTTCGCGTGGTACATGTACACGGTGCCCTCGGGCATCCGGTGCGAGACGACCGCACGGGCCACGACGACGCCGTTGCGGTTGTAGGACTCGATCCATTCGTTGTCACGCACGCCGATCTTGTCGGCGTCCTGCGGTGACATCCAGATGGTGGGCCCGCCGCGGGACAGCGACAGCATCATCAGGTTGTCCTGGTACTCGGAGTGAATCGACCACTTGGAGTGCGGGGTGAGGTAGCGCACGGCCACCTCGGCCCGTCCCTTCGAGCCGGTCGCGCCGGTGGACGAGGTCGACCCGACGATGGAATCATCGAACAGGCGGTGCATGTCCAGCGGCGGCCGGAAGATCGGCATGGTCTCCCCCAGCTCGATCATCCAGTCGTGGTCGAGGTAGAAGTGTTGCCTCCCGGTGAGGGTGTGCCAGGGCTTGAGGTGCTCCACGTTGATCGTGAACGCGCTGTAGCGTCGGCCGCCGTGCTCGCTGCCGGACCACTCCGGGGAGGTGAGCACCGGGACCGGGGCACCCTGCACATCCGGGTAGGAGAAGCGACGGCCCTCGTTGTCGCTGGCCAGGTGCGCCAACTTCTGGCCGGTGCGCTCCTCCATCCTGCGGAAGCCTTGCGTACCGAGCCGTCCGTTGGTGGTGCCGGAGAGCGCGAGCACCATTTCGCAGGCCTGGATGGCGGTCTTCAGCTGCGGCCGCCCGGCGGCGGGGCCGCTCTCGACGAGCCCGTTCTTCTTCGCCAGGTAGGCCACCTCGACGTCGGGGTTGAACTTGACGCCCTTGGTCATCATGCCGAGCTTCTCGGTCAGCGGGCCGAGGGCACCGAGCCGGGCGGCGAAGGCCGGGTAGTCGCGTTCGACCACGACCAGTTTGGGCATGGTCACGCCGGGCACCAGCACCTGGTCGTATTCGACGATGCCGTGCGGGGCGCTCATCGCATCCGGGGTGTCGTGCAGCAGCGGAACGGCGACCAGGTCCTTCCGCACCCCGAGGTGCTCCACGGACATCTCAGAGATCTTCTCCGCGAGGATGTGGAAGATGTCGAAGTCGGTCTTCGCCTGCCACGGCGGGGCGATCGCCGGGTTGAACGAGTGGATGAAGGGGTGCATGTCGGTGGTCGACAGGTCGTTCTTCTCGTACCAGGTGGCCGGCGGCAGCACCACGTCGCTGAAGATGGTGGTGCTCGTCATGCGGAAGTCGCTGGTGACCATCAGGTCAAGCTTGCCCTCGGGGGCGGTCTCGTGCCACTTCATGGTCTTCGGACGCTTCTCGGGCGGCGATTCGGGGGCGCGCACGGCGTTCTTGGTGCCCAGCAGGTGCTTCAGGAAGTACTCGTTGCCCTTGCCGGACGAGCCGATCACGTTGGCCCGCCACACGTCGAGGATGCGCGGGAAGTTCTCCGGCGCGTCCGGGTCCTCGATGGCGTACTCGAGGGTGCCGTCGCCGAGGGACTCGACCACGTACTGGGCCGGGTCGACGCCCGCCCCGACCGCGTCGTCGACGAGGTCGAGCGAGTTGCGGTTGAAGGTGGGGTAGCCGGGCATCCAGCCGCGCTTGGTCGACTCGACCAGGCAGTCCGCGGTGGTGCGGCCGGCGAAGGTGCCTGCGCCGAGCGGGCTGGACAGGGTGTCGGCGGCGAGGCCGTCGTAGCGCCACTGGTCGGTGGCGAGGTAGAAGAAGCCCGTGCCGATCATCTGGCGGGGCGGGCGCACCCAGTCCAGGCCGAACGCGTACTGGCCGTAGCCGGTGAGCGGGCGCACCTTCTCCTGGCCGACGTAGTGAGCCCAGCCGCCACCGTTGACGCCCTGGCAGCCGGTCATGGTGGTCAGTGCCAGGAAGGCCCGGTAGATGGTGTCGGAATGGAACCAGTGGTTGGTTCCGGCACCCATCAGGATCATCGAGCGTCCATTGGAGTCTTCGGCGTTCTGCGCGAACTCGCGGCCGATGCGTTCGGCGGCCTGCATCGGCACCGAGGTGATGCCCTCCTGCCAGGCAGGGGTACCGGGTGAGGTGGCGTCGTCGTAGCCGGTGGGCCAGACACCGGGCAGGCCGGGCCGGCCGACGCCGTACTGCGCGAGCAGCAGGTCGAACACGGTGGTGACCAGCTGGCCGGCCACCATCCGCACGGGTACGCCGCGACGGATGATGCCCGCACCGCCCGCGTGCTGCTCTCCGATCTCGTCGGTCTCCGGAGCAACGTCGAACCGGGGCATGTCGATGGCGACGGACGCCTGGTCGTAGTCGGGTGCGTCGGAGATGGACAGGAGCGGGTCGACACCCTCGAGGTCGAGGTTCCATTTGCCGACGTCGGTCTCGGAGAAACGGTGCCCGATCGAACCGTTGGGCACGACGACCTCGCCGTCGTGGCCCAGAAGCACCGGCTTGAACGCGGCGCTGGCGACCGTCGGGGCCAGGCCGGGCAGGGCATCCGCGGTCACGAACTTGCCGGGCACGTACGCGTCGCCGCGCCTGGTGAGGCTGATCAGGTAGGCGGAGTCGCTGTAACGCTTCATGTAGTCGACGAAGCGGGGCGTGCGGCGGTCGACCAGGAATTCCTTGAGCACGACGTGGCCCATGGCCAGCGCGAGCGCGCCGTCGGTGCCGGGGTGCACGGCCAGCCACTCGTCGGCGAACTTGGAGTTGTCGGCGTAGTCGGGCGAGACGGTGATGACCTTCTGGCCCTTGTAGCGGGCCTCGACCATGAAGTGCGCGTCGGGCGTGCGGGTGACCGGCACGTTGGAGCCCCACATGATCAGGTAGGAGGAGTTCCACCAGTCTGCCGATTCCGGCACGTCGGTCTGGTCGCCGAACACCTGCGGGGACGCCACGGGCAGGTCGGCGTACCAGTCGTAGAACGAGAGCATGGTGCCGCCGAGCATGGAGATGAACCGGTTGCCCACCCCCTGCGAGACGATCGACATGGCGGGGATCGGCGAGAAGCCGGCGATGCGGTCGGGGCCGTACTTCTTGATGGTGTGCACGTGGGCGGCGGCGACGATCTCGGACGCCTCGTCCCAGCTGGTGCGCACCAGGCCGCCCTTGCCGCGGGCGCTTTTGTAGGCGCGGGCGCTCTCGGGGTCGCCGGTGACCTCGGCCCAGGCGAGCACCGGGTCGCCGGTGCGGGCCTTCGCCGCACGGAACAGGTCAAGCAGCACGCCGCGCACGTAGGGGTACTTGACCCGGGTCGGCGAGTAGGTGTACCAGCTGAAGGCGGCGCCGCGGGGGCAGCCGCGGGGCTCGTATTCGGGTGAGTCGGGGCCGACGGAGGGATAGTCGGTCTGCTGGGTCTCCCAGGTGATGATGCCGTCCTTGACGTACACCTTCCAGGAGCAGGAGCCGGTGCAGTTCACGCCGTGGGTGGACCGCACCTCTTTGTCGTGGGTCCAGCGGTCGCGGTAGAACGAGTCGGCGTCGCGGCCGCCCGTAAGGAACACGGATCGCAGGTCGGGTGAGGCCTTGCCTCGGCGCAGGAACCGCCCGAGCTTCAGGATCGTGTCGTCGATGGGGGCGTCGATGCCGGGCTTGGCCGGCCGGGTCTTAGCCGGCTTCGAGAAAGCCGAATTCTTGAGTGTTTTCACAACGTACCCCTTGCACTGCCCGGGGTCACCATGGTCGGCAACCACCCTCGGACTCCAGTCTCAGGGGTGGCGAAATTCGCTACAAGCCGGAAACGCCGTGATAAATGATTGCCGGCTTGGGCTGTTCCTCGGCGGTGGGTTCGGCGCCTGTTTCGACACCTGGGTCGGCGTCGGACCGGTGCAGGTCGAGGGTGCAGGTGTTCAGTTCGACCAGCGGGTGCAGCGCGTCGGCGCTCAGGGGTCCCTCGGTCCTTTCGAGCAGGGTTTTCAGCAGCCCGAAGTGCACCCGGCAGACCTCGGGGTGCGCCTTGACCATCTCGCTGTACGGGCATTCGTGCAGGTGCACTCGGTTGCCGTCGGCACCGTCGATCTCGAGCCGCGCGTCGAAGCCGGACTCGTCGAGGTGGTCGTCGAGGGCGTCCAGTTGCCGCTGCAGCGGCGAGTGGATGACGGCCTCGACCCGCAGCATCCGTCGCACCTGGTCACCGTGGCGACCGGCGGCTTCGGCCTTCGCGGCCCGGATGGAGCCGACGACGTGGTCCGGGCCGGCGGCGGCGCTGTACAACATCCGAGGCCGGCCCTTGGAGTCTTTGTTTTCCGGGTGACAGGTGACGAAACCGTCCCCGATCAGGCGCTGCAGGTGCTCCCGGGCCGTGTTGTGGTGCAGACCGGTGGCCTCGGCCAGGTCGCCCACCGTCATCGTTCCGCGCTGCTGCAGGAAGTACAGAAGCTGAATCCTGCTGAAGGACGCGAGCGTGCGGTAGCTCGACGAGGGGGAGGACGGCGTCACCTCCTAATCATCTCCTTATTTTCTGATTTCTCTGACTTTTCCGGGGACTGGACATGCGATTCGGACGAAATCCGACGCCGTGCTCTGCGTTCCGCGCGCTGCCCGGACCGGCGCAGCAGGCGCATCGCATTCACGATCACGATCAGTACGGATGCCTCATGCACGAGCATGCCGCCGAACATGCTCACGCCGCCGAACAGCACACCGGCCAGCAACAGCGCCACCGTGACCAGCGCGAGGGCCACGTTCTGGTGCATGACGCGCACCGTGCGGCGGGCCAGGTCGATGGCGGCGGGGAGCATCAGCAGGTTGTCACCCATCAGCGCGATGTCGGCGGTCTCGACCGCGACGGCCGAACCGGCCGCCGCCATCGCGATGCCGATGTCCGCCGTGGCCAGGGCCGGGGCGTCGTTGACGCCGTCTCCCACCATCGCCACGACGTGGCCGTCCCGCCGGAGCCCGGTGACGACGTCGAGCTTGTCCTCCGGCAGCAGCGACGACCGGATCTCGTCGATTCCGACGTGGGCACCCACGGCCTGCGCCACGAGCGGCCCGTCGCCGGTGAGCATGACGACCCGAACGATCCCCGCCTTGTGCAGCGCGTCCACCATGTCGGCGGCGTCGGGACGCACCTCGTCGGCCACGGCAAGGACACCGGCGACGACGCCGTCGAGCACGACGATCAGCGGCGTGCGCCCGTGGGCGGCGAGTTTCTCGGCCAGCGTCGTGGCGGCATCCGTGCCCGCGATCCGGTGGGCGCGGAGCAGGGCCGGATTGCCGATCAGCACGGTGCGGCCGGCCACCGCGGCGACGATGCCCTGCCCGGGCACCGACGTGATGTGTTCCGGCAGGCCGGTCACCTGGGCGCCCTGCGCGGCTTCGCGTGCGGCCTCCCGCGCGGCGGCCTGCACGATCGCCCCGGCCAGCGGATGCTCGGAGCCGGCCTCCGCCCGTGAAGCCCAGTCGAGCACCTCGGCACGGGTCAGAGCGGGGTTCAGCACCAGGACATCCGTCAGGACCGGACGGCCCCGGGTGAGGGTGCCCGTCTTGTCGACCGCGACGACCGTGATCTTCGCGGCGGTCTCGAGGAACTCGCCGCCCTTGATAAGGATTCCGAGCTGCGCGGCGCGGCCGATCCCGGCAACGATCGCGACCGGGATGGAGATGACCAGGGCGCCGGGACACCCGATCACGAGCAGGGTCAGCGCCAGGAACACGTCGCCGGTCACCACGCCGACGATGATCGCGAGCACCAGGATGCCGGGGGTGTACCAGGCCGAGAACCGGTCCATGAAGACCTGGGTCGGGGCCGTGGCCTCCTGGGCCTCCTCGACCCGGTGCACGATGTGGGCCAGGGTGGTAGCCGCGCCGACCTCGGTGGCCAGCACCTGCAAGAAGCCGCCGGTCGAGACCGTGCCTGCGAAGACGCGGTCGCCGGCGCGCTTCTCGGCCGGGGAGGACTCGCCCGTGATGGAGGCCTCGTCGATCGTGCCCGTGCCCTGCTGCACGGTGCCGTCGACGGGCACCCGCGCGCCGTTCTTGACCAGGACGGTCTCCCCGGTCCGCACGGACCCGGCCAAGACCTCGAGCTGCTCGCCGTTCCGCAGCACGAGGGCGACGTCCGGGGCCAGGGCCACGAGCGCGGTCAGGGCGGAGCGGGTGCGGCTGAGGGTGGCCGTTTCGAGGGCATGCCCGATCGCGAACAGGAAGGTCACGGCGGCGGCCTCCCAGTATTCGCCGAGCACGATGGCGCCGACGGAGGCGACCGTGACAAGCAGGTCGATGCCCACGACCCGGGCGAGCAGCGCGCGCCCGGCGGTCCGCATGATCGGGAACCCGGCCACGACCGCGGCCGCCACCATCGCCGCGTCGGAGACAAGCGGCGGCACCGGCAGAAGGCCGAGCAGCCAGGCGGCGCCGATCAACGCGCCGGAAATGAGGGGAATCAGGTGGCGGCGCACGATGGTCATGTCACTCCCCCTGTCCGCCGGTCAGAACGCGGCCAGGTGGGCGGTGTAGCCGGCCTTGCCGACGGCGGCGATGAGGGCATCCGTGCTGACGACGGCCGGGTCGTGGTCGATCTCGATCCGGGCGGTGGCGAAGAACACGGTCACGGCGCTGACTCCGGCGAGGCGGCCGATCTGCTTCTCGATCTTGGCGACGCAGGACGGGCAGGAAAAGCCGTCGGCCCGCAGGATGGTGTGGACGGTGGCCGGGGTGGATGTCGGGGTGGATGTCGGGGTGGGGATGATTGTCGTCATGACTGCGACGTTACGAACTCGAGACGGCGGCGACCATGACGGCCGTCACTTTGCCGCATTCAGGCCGGAACGGTCGAGCACGGCGGTCCACCGCCGTCCGGAATCGATCAACCCGTCCCGGCGCAGGCCGCTCATGGCGCGGGACACCGACTCGGCGCTCGTGCCGGTCATGGCGGCCAGGTCGGCGCGGGTCAGAGGCAGCTGGATCAGGGTGGTACCGGCGCCGTCCCCCGGCACGCCGAAGGTGTCGGCGAGGCGCAGCAGGGTCGCTGCCACCCGCGTTGTGACGGTAACGGAGGCCTGCTCGGCCTCCCTCGACCGGGCCCGGTGAAGACGGTCGACGACGACGTCCAGCACGCGCAGCGCCACCGGCGGATGCGCGAGCAACATCTGCCGGAAGGCGCCGGATTCGAGGCGCAGGGCGCAGGTGGTCACGAGGGCAACGGCCGTCTCGGGGTACCGGCCCGCGTCCAGCGCGGTCAGGCTGCCCAGCACTGCTCCCGGGCCGAGGAAGTCGAGGCTCGTGGACTGCCCGGTCGAGGTCGATCGGAACACCTTCGCCTGGCCGGCCGCGAGCACGAACACGTGCTCGGACGGCTCGCCGGCGGTGAACAGCGTGTCTCCGGGACCCCAGGAGAGCGACAGCATCCGTTCGGCCAGGTTGGCGAGCTCGCCGGCCGACAGGTCCTGGAAGATCGGGATCTGGCCGAGAATGGTGTTTCGCATGGCGGAGGAGCACGGATGCGGCCGCGCGCAGGTGCTGCGCAGCGGTGTGCGCCGGGCCACGCTCACGGCTTCGTCGCCGGGATCTCGAGGTGGGCGAGGCAGACGCCCGGGCGGGCGAACGGCTCGAGGGTGACGCCGACTCCGGGTGAGTGCAGGCGCTCGAGGGCGCCCTCCATCAGGCCGCGGTGCACCGCGCACACGACGTCGCTGTGGTCCTTGGCCACATCGAGGAACGGGCAGCGGTGCAGCTCGATCACGACGTCGACCGGGGCGGCGGCGGCGCCGCCGAAAGCGACGTCATCGGCAGCACCGGCAGCACCGGCAGCACCGGCATCCCCGGCAGCACCGAGGCGCGGCTCGAAGCCGACCTCGTCGAGGATCTGAACGATACGCCCGACCGATGCTGGGGGGACCGCCCCCGGCTGCGCGTCGGAGAGTCCGGCATCCGTCTCGGCCATCTCCCTGCCCCAGCGCCGCCCGGCCTCCGCGGCCGCGGCCGCGCCCGAGGGAACGTCCCTGCCCAGGCCGCCGGCCAGGAGACCGGCGAGAAGCCGGTAGGACTCGGCGGGGACCTCGGCGGCGGGTGACGTGGCGCGAAAGAAAAGCCGGGGCCGCCCGGGACGCACGCGCGCCTCGACGGTCTCGGCGACCAGGCCCACCTCGACCAACCGGTCGAGATGGGACCGAACCGTGTTCGCGTGCAGCCCCACCGCTTGGGCGATGGCCGGCACATCCAGCGCCGCGTCGGCATCGCGCAGGAGCTCGAGAATGGCGACCCGACTGATGCCGGAAAGCACGCGGTGGGTGCGGGCGTCAAGGGGTTGGATAGGCACCCGATTAGTTTTCCCTATATCTATGGTAAAAACAACTGAGGGCCGAAATTCGGCGCTGAGCAAGGACTTGCCCCATGACCGACACGCACGTGCGCCCCATCCGGGTGCTGCACCACGACACCGCCGAACGGCCCTTCATCGTCATCTGGGAGGTGACGCGCGCCTGTCAACTGGTCTGCACCCACTGCCGGGCCGACGCCATCCGCACGCGCAACCCGTTCGAGCTGAGCACGGACCAGGGTCGCAAATTGTTGGACGACCTCGCCGCCTTCGGCACACCGCGCCCGCTGGTCGTGCTCACCGGCGGGGACCCGTTCGAGCGCCCCGACTTGCCGGAGCTCGTCGCCCACGGCACCAGCCTCGGCCTGAGCATGGCCCTCTCCCCCTCGGTCACCCCGCGCCTCACCCGTGAGGTCCTGGTCGAGCTCCACGACGCCGGGGCCAAGGCGGTCTCACTCTCGCTGGACGGCGCCTCAGCGGCCACCCACGACGCCTTCCGCGGCGTCGACGGCGTCTACGACGACACCATGATCGCCGCCCGAATGGTGCGCGAGGTCGGCTACCGACTGCAGATCAACACGACCGTCACCCGCGACACCGTGCACGAGCTGCCCGGCATCCTGAAGACCGTCCTCGATCTCGGCACCACCCTGTGGAGTGTCTTCTTCCTCGTGCCCACCGGCCGCGGCAAGCTCCTGAACGCCCTGACCGCGGCCGAGGAGGAGGAGGTGCTGCACTGGCTGCACGACGTCTCCGACCTGGTCGCCGTCAAGACCACCGAGGCACCCCACTACCGACGCATCGCGCTTCAGCGGGCCGGCGTGGACGACGGGGTCGACCTCGACACCGCGTTCCCAGTCGGCCCGCTGAGAGCCTCGCTGCGGGAGGCCACGGAGCGGTTGCTCACCGGTGACGAGCCGAGGCGGCGGCGTCCGCGGGCCCCCCTCGACGTCAATTCCGGGCGCGGGTTCGCCTTCGTCGACCATGTCGGTCTCGTTTATCCCAGCGGGTTCCTGCCCGTGTCCGTGGGGTCGGTGCACAAGCAGTCCTTCTCCAAGATCTACCGGGAGGCGCAGCTACTCCAGGAGCTGCGCACCCCGGATCTCTTCGGCGGCCGGTGTGGTCACTGCGAATTTCGCACGGTCTGCGGCGGCTCCCGCTCGCACGCCTACGCGGTGACCGGGGACCCGCTCGCCGAGGACCCCAGCTGCGGATACCAGCCCACTACCGACTGAGCAGCCCACAGCGCTGAGCGGTTTACAGCATCTCACCGCACGCAGAAGCGCCCGGCCGATTACTCGGCCGGGCGCTTCTGCGTGCGGGTGGTGCGCGGCAGGTCAGTCCAGGTGGTGCCCGCCCTTGACCCAGCGCAGGGCGCCGAGGATCCCGATGGCCACGCCGAACATCCCGACGATCATGCCCACGAAGAGCCAGACGAAGAGCGGCTCCAGGGCGCCGACCGTCTGGTCGACTCCGACGATCGTGCCGCCGAGGAACCCGGCGATGGGTGCGAAGATGCCGGCGAAGACTCCGATCAGCATCAGACGGATGCTGAGGGCGCGGTCGCGTGAATCGGTGTCGGCCATTAGGAAGAAACCTCCGTTGTCTGTGCTGCGGCAGCCGCGACGGCGGTCGCAACGGCGGCGGCGAAGGCCGCGGCGGCCCCCGCCGGTTCCGGCAGGGGAACCGTGTCCGCACCGGGGGGTGCGGCGCTCGGCTGGGCCACCTGCTGGGTGACCTTGCCGTTGAGGAACGGACCGAGAATGTCCATCGGAAGCGGGAAGACCACGGTCGATTTCTGGTCGGCGCCCAGCTCGAGCAGGGTCTGCAGGTAGCGCAGCTGAAGCGACGCGGGATTGCGGCTCAGGATTTCCGCCGCCTGGCCCAGCTCCTCCGACGCCTGCAGTTCACCGTGGGCGTTGATGATCTTCGCCCGGCGATCCCGCTCGGCTTCGGCTTCACGGGCCATGGCACGCTGCATCGCCTGCGGAATCTCGACATCCTTGATTTCGACGACCTTCACCTGCACGCCCCAGGGTTCGGTTTGCGCGTTGATGTTGCGGGCGAGGTCTTCGTTCAGGTCGGCCCGGTGGGCGAGCAGGGTGTCGAGGTCGGCGCGGCCCACGACCGAGCGCAGCGTTGTTTGCGACATCTGGGAGGTGGCGATGGCGTGGTTCTCGACCGCCATCACCGAACGGACCGGGTCGGTGACCTGGAATAGGACGACGGCGTTGACCCGGGCCGGAACGTTGTCCTTGGTGATGACGTCCTGCGGCGGGATCGTGAGGGTCACGATCCGGAGGTCGACCCGCACCATCTTGTCCAGTCCGGGGAACACCATCTGCACACCCGGGTCCCGCACCGGGCCCAGCCGGCCGAATCGGAACGCCACGCCCCGCTCGTATTCCTGCAGCACCTTGAAGGAAGCTGCCAGCCAGACGAGCAGCAGCGCCACCACGATCAGGGCCGCGATCTGCCAGGCCATCATGAGTTGCCCCTCCGGTTCCAGCCCACGGCGGGGCCGGAACGACCCGGGTCGGCCTCCGTCTCCAGTTCAGCCCAACGGGCTGAGAATGAGGCGCTCACTGTGTTTCCTTTCATCGTTTCCGGATCGGCGTCGGTTTGCTCCGACGCCCGGGCGCTCGCGTACGGTTCGATTTGAACCGGCCGCGGGCCCGTTTTTCTGATGCTGCCGTAGCCGCTGCGCCGCTGCGCCTCGACCGCCGCCGTGGCGGCGCGGGCCGCGACGCTTTCGTCGAGCCCTACGACCTTGAGATGCTCGGGAAAGCGAGCGGGCGTGCGACGCAGGTGCGACCACAACGGCCAACTGCCGGCGGCGATGACGGCCGAGGCCGACCCAAGGATCAGCAATTCCACGCCCGTGCGGTTCTGGAACATGGACGCAAGCGGCCAGATGAGCCCGAGCACGACGACGGAGCAGGCGATCCCGCGATGGAACCGTTCTGCCTCCGAACTGGGCCAGGGGTCGATGTTTCGCGCGAGCTGCCGGCCCGCATCCGAGGTGGTGCAGGTGTCCTTGACCGGGCAGGGGTTGCAGACCGTGGGGCTGGCCTGGTATCGCGTCACCCGGTTATCCGGATCGAAGGAGATCGGCCAGAGCCATTGGTCCTCCGAACACTTCCAGGCATCATGGTCTTCGTGGTAGTCGAACCCGCCGGACCGCATGGCGGTGGATTTCGTCGCGGTGCGTCTCGCCAGGAGGTCCAGCACGTGTGCCACGGCCAGCAGGAAGCCGCCGTAGACAAGCGCGAACCAGACCTCCGGATTGATGGACGCCATCACACGCCGCCGCCCGGGCGGTCCCCACCGATCTCTCCGGTGCCGGTGGAGCGGTAGTCCGAGGAATATCCGGATGTCGGCTCCGCGCCGCCGGTGACCGTCGCGCCGGTGGGGACCGCCTCGACGAACAAAGCCTCCATCGGCACGTCGTGGGTGGTTGCCTTGATGCGGTAGCGAACCCCGAGCCAGGTGATCCAGACGAACGGCATCACGCCTCCGACGATGAAGACGATGTCACCGGGCATCCGCAGCCATTCGAGAACGGCGTTGCCGGGCTCGTTGATGAAGTTGAGGCTGCGGGCTTCGAAGTAGCCGTCGTTGATGGAGTGCCAGAGCTGAATGACGCCGAGCGGCAGCAGCGTTGCGAACGTCATCCAGGCCAGACCGATGTTGAGGCACCAGAACGAGATCTTGGCGAGCTTGTCCGGCCAGCGCTCGGCCGGGATCAGGTAGCGCAGGGCGAAGAGCGACAGACCGACGCCCATCATTCCGTACACGCCCATCATCGCCGCGTGGGCGTGGTTGGCCGTCAGCGCGGTACCGATCTCGTAGTACGAGACGATCGGCAGGTTGATCAGGAATCCGAAGACGCCGGCACCCAGGAAGTTCCAGAAGCCGACCGCGACAAGGAACATCACGGCCCAGCGGTGCGGGAACGGAGCCGAACTGCGCGACTCCTGCCGGGCACCGAGTTGGAGGAAGCTCCAGGCCTCGATCGTCAGGAAGGTCAACGGGATGACTTCCAGGGCGGAGAAGAAGGCTCCCAGCGCCATGTGCTCGACGGGGGTTCCGGAGAAGTACAGGTGGTGCATGGTGCCGAGGATGCCACCGGCGGAATACAGGATGACGTCGAGCAGGATGATCTGCATCGCGATCTTGCGGTGCACGACCCCGAGCATGACGAAGATGTAGGCCACCATCACGGTCGTGAACAGTTCCAGGAAGTCCTCAACCCAGAGGTGCACCACCCAGAAGCGCCAGAACTCGGCGACGCTCAGGTGAACCTCGGTGCCGGCGAGCATTCCGACGGCGTAGAACGCGGGGATCGCGAGACCGGCGTAGAAGAAGAGCCACGGCAGGTTGAAGCGGTGCTCAGACTTCAGACGCGCCCGGATGCCGCGGTAGATGATCGCGATCCACAGGAAGAGTCCGACGACGAGCATGCCCTGCCACACCCTGGGCAGGTCGATGTACTCCCACTGCATGTCCCAGAACGGCGAGCCCTTCGCGGCCTCGACGCCGAAGATGCTCAAGGCTTCACCCACGAACGATCCGACGATGACCAGGGCGAGGGCGCCGAGCAAGCCGTAGGCCAACCAGTGCTGACGTTTGGGTTCACGCCCGGAGATATACGGGGCGAGGAAGATGCCTGCGGCCAGGAACGAGGTGGCCGTCCACAACAGCGAAAGCTGCACATGCCAGGTTCGGGCGAGGTTGAACGGCAGCAGCTGAGCCAGGTCGACTCCGAAGAAGCTCGACAGGTCGACCCGGTAGTGCTCGATGGCGGCACCCAGGAAGGCCTGGGCCAGGAACATCAAAGCCACCACGAAGAAGAACCAGGCCGTGGCGGTCTGGGCGGGTGTCACCGCCACCTCCCCCGGCTGTCGGAAGGACAGTGCCGGGGTTTCTTCCCCGTGCTGCCAGCCCATCCTCTTGCTCCACCGGCCGTAGAGGCCGAAGAGGGCGCCGAGGGCAACCATCAGGGCCACGAGCGAGAGACCGCTCCACACGATGATGTCGGCGGTCGGAACGTTGTCCACGAGCGGCTCGGCCGGCCAGTTGTTCGTGTACGAGTAGTTGTGACCGGGCCGCTCAGCAGAGGCTGCCCAGGACGTCCAGGCGAAGAAGGCGGTCAGGTCGTGGATGTCCGCCGAGTCCGTGATGGCATTCGGGATCAGGCCGTATTGGGTGGTCGGGGAACCGAAGAAATCGGCGTAGTGCTGCTTGAGCGTGTCGAAGGCCTCGATCTGCAGATCGGTGAATTCGAGGTCGCCGGTGGCCTTGTCGTAGCGGTTGGTCCGCATCATCTCGACGAGGGCACCCTGTGGGTCCTGCACACCGGACGCGGTCAGGGCCTCGAGCACCTCGGTCGAGGAGCGCCGCAGGTAGTCGGCCGTGTAGTCCGGTCCGAGGTAGCCGCCGTGACCCAGGATCGAGCCATACTGCTGCAGGCCGCGCCGCACGAAGGTCTGCTGGCCCGCGGTGATGTCGGCCGTCGTGAAGACAACCTCACCCTGCGAGTCGACGACCTGCTTGGGCTGGGGCATCGAGTCCGTATAGGTCCTCAAGGCCAGGAAGCCCATCACGGCGAACCCGAAGACCATTACCAGGGCTACGCCCTGCAACCATCCTTTGGAAACCATCAACTCCGATCGCAGTTTTCCTGCACCGGCTCTCAATCGGACCACGGTGGGCCCCTTTCCATGTTGCGTGATTCAAGGGCGCGGAAGCAGGTGCTGCCAGCTGTCACGGTTCCTCCCCCGGATAGGTCACGCGGGGTGGTTGAAAGCTACCACAGGATTAAAAGTATGAGTGACATTTCTAATAACTTCACCGGACTCGCAGTCACGATATTCCACAATAAAAACCCTGTCCAACGGTGTAATACCCTCACACAGCAGACTGAGGCGACGGGCCGCCCATTTCTTCCACCCGACCGGCGACACGCCGCACACAATCATTTTTGGGGAAACTCGGACAAAGATCACGGACTGACCAGGACGACGCCGCGGGCGCCTTTCTCGGCATCAGACATGATGTGGCTGACGAAGGGGTAGCTGCCGGCCTCCGGGAAGGTCAACTCGACGAAGCCACCCTGGGCCACGGCCAGGTCGAGCACCTGGGAGCCGCCCGTGCCGGTGCTGCCGCCATCACGCAGCAGGTAGTCGCCCTCCGTGAAAACGGTGTCGAACTGGCCGCCCACGACGTGGAAGGAGCTGCCCACGTTGGGGCCGGCGTCCAGCACCCAGATGCGCACCTTCTCGCCGACCTTCGCCGTCAGCGGGCGGGCACCGTACTGGTTGGCGATGCCGTTGAAGACCACCAGGTCGGGGAACTGCGCCGCCACCTTGTCGGCGTCGGCCTCCCCGCCCTGCGCACCGAGGTAGAGCTCGGACTGCACCAGGACGTATTCCCGGTCGACCGCTGAAAGCCCGGGTGGATCAATGATCACGGCGCCGAACATGCCGTTCGCCATATGCACCGACATGGGCATCGTGCCGCAGTGATAGAGCCAGATCCCCGAGCGGGTCGCGGTGAAACGATAGGTCAGGCTCTCCCCCGGATTGATGCTGCGCATGGGCCGATCGGGCGCGAGGGCACCCGCGTGGAAGTCGATGGAGTGCTCGATCGACCCGTCGTTGACGAAGGTGATGTCGAAGACGTCGCCGACCTTGCCGTGCAGGGTCGGGCCGGGGGCTGTGCCGTTGAACGTCCACAGGGTCTGGGTGACGCCGGGAGACACCTCGGTCTCCACGTCTTCCACCCGCATGGTCAACGCGTGCACGGTCTCCGCCTCCGCCGCCCCCAGCGCCGGGTCGCGGGCGACGAAATCGGCGTCGGGCTCACGCATTAAATCGAGATCGTCTGCCGCGCTGGACGCGCCGCCGGCGGACGCAGAGCCGTGGTCCATCGCTGGGGAGTCGTCGCCGGACTGAGGCTCGGCTCCGACGGCCACGACCGTGAGCACCATGCCCAGGACCTTGTGGCCGGCGATGGAGCACCAGCCCTCGACGTCGGCTCCCACGATGCCGGCGTCGACCTGCCGGCTGGTGCCCGGGGCGACGGAACCGGAGACCACGCCGGTGGCGAGCACGAGGTTGTGCACCATCTCGTCGTCGTTGGTCAGGTTGATCACCAGGGTGTCGCCGACGGGCACCTCGATGGTGTCCGGGCTGAAGCGCGTGTTCTTCATGACGACGTCGACCGTGGTCGTGTGGCCGGTCGACACCCTGTCGACGGATGCCCCGCCGCTGGCGATTCCGGCGGCGGCCGGGTCCATGGCGATCCCCAGGGTCACGGCCAGGAGCAGGACGCCGACGGCCGTGACGGTCGCGCCGGTGCGGCTGGGCTGCGCCGCGGCGACCGGTGGAGCCGGCCGGGCCGGCGGAGCCGTCGCATCCGTCGCCCGGCGCAGCCGGCGGTTCTGCCGCAGCGCCCGCGGCATCAGGACCAGAAAGGAGGCGAGCGTGCCGACGACGAGCAGCGAGACCGTGACCTTCACCAGGCTGGGCACCGGCAGCAGATAGAGGACCAGGCCGACGTTGACGACGATGACCCGGAACAGGGCGCCACGATCGAGCAGGGCGGCCGTGGCCTTCGAGACCGAGGGTCCGCCGCCGAGCACGACCGGCACCAGGTAGCTGAGGGCTCCGAGCAGGATCTGCGCGGCGAAACCGACCGCGAACACGGGCACGAGCTGCCCGAGCCGGTCGGTCGCGGCTACCCAGCTCGGTGCGAACGTCACGATCAGGCCGAACCCGAGCACGCAGGCGAAGAACCAGGTGAGGGCGGCACCGATGCTCCAACCGGCGAAGGTGACGGCCGGGGACTGCCTGGCCAGGCGCACGGCCTCAACCAGCACCAGGCCGAGGCCGACCAGGTAGAGCAGAACACCCGCGGCGGCGACCAGGCGCTGGTCGATCAGCAGGCCGATCCCGAGCACAGCGAGACCGGCCAGGAACAGAGGCAGGGTTCCGCGGGCGGAGGCTCGCGTCGTCTGCACCCGGGCGTGCAGCACAGTCGGCCAGAGCAGGGCCACCGTGCTAATCACGGTCAGGCCGACCCAGCCGAGCAGGTTGAACCCGACATGGGCGATGTACATCCGCTCCGCGGACTCACCATCGATATCGGTTCGGGCCATCAGCACGCCCAGGGTCACACCGATGGCCAGGGCGATTCCGGCCGCAATGTAGTAGCGCACGAGCGGTGCGAACCGTCCCGGCAGCGCTCCCCGCGACTGCCGGAACAGCAGCAGGGCGTGGGCGAGGGCATTCGTGCCGACCAGGATGCCGCCGGCAAGCACGACCGGCCACCAGCCGCCGACGATGCCGGTGATCACGAGCACCGCTCCGAGGGTGTGCGCGCCGAGCCTCGCCCCGAGCGAGACGCGGCGGCCGGGGGCCGGATGCCGGAGCAGGGTGTCGGCGAAGTGCTGGCTCCAGACCAGGATCGCGGTGCTCACGGCGCCCAGGAACAGGAGGTGCACCATGAGCCACGGCGCGACCGGGATGAAGCGGTGGATGAGCACGGCGATGAGAGTGAGAAGGAGCCACGCCGGAGTCAGGAGCCCGGTGATGAGGTGCCACAGTCGACGGTTCATGGTGTGACTTTCAGTTTGGTGTTTGGCTGGCGCCGCGGCACGCCGCGCACCACCGAGATCACGGCCAGCAGCACGAACAGGAGCACGGCCACGATGTTGGCCACGCCGCCCCACTGCACCAGTGCCGGCAGGTCGCGCGCGTCACCGAGAAGGATGCGCACCAGCAGGGAGACGTGCAGCAGCAGCACCGGCAGGTAGAGCACCGGCCGGTACGGCAGCGGCCGGCGCAGCACGGCCGGCAGGATGGTCGGGGCGTGCGCCATGATCATCGACATCACGAACCCGAGGAAGACGGCGTGCAGCACGGCGTCATAGCCGGGACCGGAGAAGCTCGAGCCGACGATGATCCAGCTGACGCCCACCACGAGCAGCCAGCCGTAGCCGGCCAGCAGGCACGCGGCCATGTACCGTGGCAGGCCGGTGCTGCGGATGAGCCGGGTCGCCACGTCGTGCCGGAACAGCCAGGCGACGAGACCGAGCAGCCCGAGCCCGAGAACGGGGTAGCCCACCCGGGGCCAGACGAGAGCGACGACCGTGCCGAGGGTCAGGAACAGGCCGGCGGCCAGCATCCGCATTTCGGCGCGGTGGTCGACGGAGGGCGAGATGCGCGCGAGTTCGAGCCGCTCACCGGCGATCGTGAGCACCAGGTAGAGCGTCATCGCGGGCACCAGGACAGGCACGGGCACGCCGCCGAGCCACAGCACGGTGGCCGTGAGACCGAGCAGGGCACCGAGCGCCTGCACCGCGGCGGACGTCGACGGCTGCCGGAGCCAGATCGCCCGGTAGATGGCCAGCAACACGGCCGACCCGGCCACAAGGGCAAGCTGGCCGACCACCAGGGGAAGCGGCGACACGAGTGACAGGCCGCCGAGGCCCAGCAGCCCCGGCGACAGGTAGGCCCAGTTCCGGCGCACGGCGACGGCCCGCTCGAGCACGACGACGGTTCCCACGAACCCGAAGACCATCAGGGGTCCGTGCACATCCGCCAGGCGCGCGGTCACGACCGGCGCCGGGAAACCCAGCAGGAGCAGCGCACCGTCGAGCCCGGCCAGCAGAGAGAGGCCGCCGAGCAGCAGAAACGCCAGTCGCCCGTTGCCGTGCACGGTGGTGTCGAATCCCGGGAGACTAGGCGGCGCGGGTGAAGCGGATGCGCCAGGCGTCCGGGCCACGCTCCACGTACGACACGGTGAACGCTCCCGGGCGTGCCTGCTCGAGCTGCGCCAGCAGGGGCAGCGGGTCGTGCGGGGCGATCAGGTCCAGCGAGAAGCCGAGCTGGATGGCCTCCAGGGCGCCGAAAATGGCCGCGTGGCGAACCGCGTGCGGGATGGTGCGACCGTCGAGCACGATGGTCTCGGCGTCGTCATGGTTGCAGTTGCAGGTGTGTGCGCTGCTCAGGGTGATGGGTTCGGCGGTCATAGGATGCATCCTCCTCGGTGGAACGACCGAGCCGGCCGCTAATAAACAGGATACACGTCCGGTTAATTATTCCGGAATCAGACCAGGTCGGATCACGTCAGGTCACGTCGGGTCCGGTCAGGTCAGGCCCACCCAGGCGGTGGACCCGTCGACCTCGTACTGCTTCTTCCAGATCGGCACCTCGAGCTTGACGGTCTCCACCAGGCGTTCGCAGGCTTCGAATGCGACGGCGCGGTGGGCGCTGGCCGCGGCCGCGACCAGGGCCAGGTCGCCCACGTCGAGGTGGCCGATGCGGTGGCTGACCGACAGGTTCACCTGCGGGTACTCGCGGGAGTACCGGGCGACGATCTCGGACAGGATGCGGCCGGCATCCGGATGCGCGCTGTAATCGAGGCCGGTCACCTGCCCGGCGGCGTCGGGGTCGTGGTCGCGCACCTGGCCGATGAAGGTCACGACGGCCCCGCAGGATCCGGTCGACACGGCCGCAACGTGCGCGGCCAGGTCGAGCGGCGCCGTGGCCACCTGGTTGACGGCACCCTCGCCAGGGTTCGCGTCGTTCTCATTCACGCCGCTTCGGTCAGTCGTTCCTGCTGAATTCACACATCCAGATTACGCGCGGAAGCGGAACGAAAAACGTACTCCACTGTTCCCGGAGCATCGAGGGCTGAAAAATCTGAGGCCGAGGCCCGCTGAGCAGCCTCGGAGTCTTGTTCGGCCCCTCTCGCGGGTCGCATTCTCGTGGTGGCTGCCAGGGGTCTCGAGCTGATCCGCCGCACACGCTGCGTGGCCTGCCTGTCCACGGGCTCTTGCGACCTCGACCGAGGGTCATCCCCGTTCCGCGGCGCGCGGCGGGCACGGCGAGCGACACCACCGAACGGTTACGGCCCACTCAGCTAACCGACGATCTCTGCCACAGTCGGGCAGGCCGCCTCGGCAGCCAGTTCGGCTCGGGTCTGCGCAACCGTCCAGGGCAGCGCAACCGACGGTTCGTTCCCGCGCCCAGCCGGCGCCTCGGCGATGATGGCGGCCAGCTGACGGGCCAGTGTCAGGGCGAACTGGTCACCCGCGCTCGAGTTGTTCAGCATGACCACCACGGTCATGGTCTGGTCCGGATCCGCCAGGGTCGCCGAGATGAATCCGGGGATCGATCCGGTGCGCCCGCGGAGGGGCCCGACCTGCTCCGCGCCGAGGCCGTAGCGCTGCCACGACGGCGTCGTCACGTCTCCGTTCACGGTGTCCCACTGGGCGTTCGCCGACGACTCGGACAAGAGACCACCCGCGGCGAGAGCGCCTGCCCAGGTCCTCATGTCGGCCAGCGTCGAAACGACACCGCCCGCCACGCCGCTCATCGAATTGGAGAGCAGGGTGTTGTCGGTGATGGCCGTGCACACCGGACCGTCGGCGCCCACCGCGGCAGCGTAGCCGTGCGAGTGTGGTGTGGGCAGGTCCACATCGCCGGCGTGAGGATATGAGGTGTCGTGCAGTCCGAGCGGATGGAAGATGTGCTCATCGTAGAGCGCCGACCACTGCCGGCCCGTGGCCCGCTCGAGCGCCATCCCGAGCAGCACGATTCCAGTGTTTGAGGGACCCCACACGCTGCCCGGAGCACCGGTTCGGGGCGTGGCCAGCCCCTGGGAGACGAGTTCCATCGCCGGCCAGGTGCGCAGGGGGTTGTGCACGAACTCCCCGGCCAGAACGGGACTGTAGGACCCAAGCCCCGAAGTGCCCTGGCAGAGCTGGCCGAGCGTCACGCCCGCCACACCGACGAGGCGGGGCAGGTAGGTGGAGACCGGGTCGTCGAGCGTCACGGTTCCCTCGTCGACCAACCGGAGCAGCACCGTGCAGGTCATGGCCGTGGTGTTGGTGCCGATGCGGAAGTGCATCCCGCTGGTCATCGGGGCGGAACCGCCGATTTCCGTCGTGCCGTGCGCGACGGTCCATTCGCCGGCGGCGGACCAAACCCCGACCAGAGCGCCGGAGGAACCCGATAGCGCCATCGCCTCGCCCACGGCCGCGTCCAGCTGCCCGGCGATGTCAGCCGCGATCGGCGTGCTGTTCTGGTCGACGCTGTTCCGGCCCGCGGTGCAGCCGCTCAGCACGACGGCTGCGGCGACGCCGAGTGCGAGCAGCGCACGACGACGGGTGGTGGGCTTGGTGATGGCATCCCCCAATGCTCTCCACCAGTTTGCCCCATCGGGGCTCGGGCGCCTAACCCGTGCGCGAGACAGGCTCCCTACACCCGCTCGAAGATGGCGGCGAGTCCCTGGCCGCCGCCGATGCGCGCCCATGTGACCAGCCGCACCAGTGGGTCAGCCCGACCTCGGCCGCCCGTTCCGGGGTAGTCACGATGCACGCGGCCGCGGCGTCGTTCTGGCCGCTGGCGTTTCCGGCGTTGACGGTGGCGTCGGCGTCCGTCCCTAGCAGGATCGGGCGGAGACCGGCCAGAGCCGTCAGGCTGCTGTCGGCTCGCGGAGTCTCGTCGGCGGAGACCACGACGGGGCCCGTGCGGCCCGGCACCGTGACCGGCACGATTTCGTCGTCGAACCGGCCATCGGCCACGGCGACGGATGCCCGCGCCTGCGACCGGAGAGCCAGGTCGTCCTGTTCGGTGCGGCCGATGCCGTACTCGCGGCGCAGGTTCTCATCGGTTGCGAGCATGCCGCCGGGTACCGGGTGGCGGCGCCCGCCGGCGATCTCGCGCCGCGGCTGAGCGCGTCCCGGAGCAGGATTCCGGCGCCGCCGCCGACCGTCACGGGCAGGCCGGCGTTCAGTGCGGCGACGCGCGCCACGGAGGCGGCCTCCGCGGTGGGATAGCCCTGGCCGAGGATCACGTCGTCGACCACGGCCCCGTCGATTCCGGTGCGTTCGATCAGCGCCGTGATCACGGCCGCGTCAGGTCGGCCGGCGCGACCGCCCTGAAGACGCCGCCGAACCGGCCGATCGGGGTGCGTAGCGGTTCGCAGATGACGACGTCTCTCACGACGCGGCCACCGTGTTCGGAGCGGAGAGGAGCGTGTGGATGACGGTCGGCTTCCCCGGCACGAGCAGCGGCACCTCGGTGGCGGCCTGCACCTCGGCCACGGTGAGTCCCGGCGCGATCTCGCGCAGCAGAAGACCCTCCGGCGTCACGTCGATCACGGCCAGGTCGGTGATGATGCGGGTCACGACGCGCTTGCCGGTCAGCGGCAGGCCGCACTCGTTCACAACCTTGAAGTCGCCGTTCTTCGCGGTGTGCTCCATCACGACGATCACGGTGTCGGCGCCGTGCACGAGGTCCATCGCACCGCCCATACCCTTGATCATCTTGCCGGGCACGGCCCAGTTGGCGATGTCGCCGGTGGCGGAGACCTGCATCGCGCCAAGCACGGCCACATCGATCATTCCGCCGCGGATCATGCCGAAGCTCTGCGCGGAGTCGAAGTAGCTGGCACCGGGGTTGACCGTGATGGTCTCCTTGCCGGCGTTGATCAGCTTCGGGTCCTCCTCGCCCTCCCACGGGTACGGTCCCACCCCGAGCACCCCGTTCTCGGAATGCAGGATGACGTTCACCCCCTCCGGCAGGAAGTTGGGGATCAGCGTGGGCAGCCCGATCCCGAGGTTGACATAGCTGTCGGGGGTGAGCTCCTGCGCGGCGCGCGCGGCCATTTCATTGCGGGTCAACGGCATGATCAGCTGTCCTTTGCGACGGATGCGACGGATACGACGGATGCGACGGGCCGCGGCCGGGTGGTGGTCTTCTCGATCGGCAGGTCGGCGGCCTCGGCGCCGGAGAGCGCCACGATGCGGTGCACGTAGATACCGGCGAGGTGGATGGCATCCGGATCGAGCTCCCCCGGCTCGACCAGCTCGTCGACCTCGGCGATGGTGATGCGACCGGCCATGCCGGCGACCGGGTTGAAATTGCGGGCCGACTTCTCGAACACGAGGTTGCCGTGCCGGTCGCCCTTCGCCGCGCGAACGAGGGCGAAGTCGGTGACGATGGCCTCCTCGAGCACGTACTCCTTCTCCCCGCCGCGGAGCGACGCGAAGGTGCGGGTCTCCTTTAGCGGCGACGACACCGTCACCGACCCATCCGGCCCGTAGCGCCAGGGCAGCCCGCCCTCGGCGACCATGGTGCCGACGCCGCTGGCGGTGTAGAAGGCGGGGATTCCGCTGCCGCCGGCCCGGAGCCGCTCGGCCAGGGTGCCCTGCGGGGTCAGTTCCACCTCGATGTCACCGCCGAGATAGCGGCGGGCGAAGTCCTTGTTCTCGCCGATGTAGGAGGCGATCACCCGGCTGATCCGCCCTTCCCGCAGCAGTTCGCCGAGCCCCCAGCCGTCGACGCCGCAGTTGTTGGATGCGACCCGGAGGTCGGTGGTGCCCTGGGCCAGGAGCGCCCGGATCAGCAGGATCGGGACGCCGACCAGGCCGAAGCCGCCGACGGCGAGGGAGGCCCCATCCGGGATGTCGGCGACGGCAGCCGCGGCGGAGGAGTACGTCTTGTCCATGGAGTGGTCCTTCAGCTTCAGTTCGTGGTGCCGATGTCGATCGTCTTGAAGGTATCGCGTGCCACCGCCAGAGCGGAATTCGCCGCCGGCACCCCCGCGTAGATCGCGGTGTGCAGGATGGCCTCGATGATCTCCGCGCGGGTCAGCCCATGGGTCAGGGCCGCGCGCACGTGCATGCCCGGTTCATGTTCGTGGCCGCCGGTCACCAGGCAGGCCAGGGTCAGGAAGCTGCGGGTGCGCCGATCGAGGCCGGGCCTGGTCCAGATCTCCCCCCAGGCATAGCGGGTGATGAAGTCCTGGAAATCCGCCGTCTCCGGGGTGGTGCAGGGCCAGTTCGAGTCCGACAGCGCCGCCGAACGACACCCCGGCGTAGTGGAAGGCTCCCCCGCCGACCGAGTCGACCAGGGTGATCACCGCGTCGGCGACCTCAGCGACGGTGAACGGTTGCCGGGCGGCGGGGCTGAGGCCGGTGCCGGTGCCGGTGTGACCGTGCCGCGGACAATGGGCTGGGTCATAGTGAGGTCTCCTTGCTCGCGGTGGATTCGAGGTACCGGGCGAGCACCCGGTCGATTCCGGCGTCCGTCTGCCTGAGGCTGAGGTCGTCATCGAACGCGGACCAGGCCCGCGATCGGAGCTCCTCGGGATGTCCCCCGGCGGTGATCAGGGCGGAGAGCACCACCCGCAGCGGGCGGTTGGTGCGGTAGCACTCCTCCGACGCGCGCTGCACGAGGGCGAACGCGGCGGCCTTGCCGAGGGCCTCCGCGAGCAGGGTGGTCACCCGTTCGCTGAACACCAGGCCGTCGGTGAGGTCGAGGTTGCTGCGCATCCGTTCCGGGTCCACGTCGAGCCGGGCCGCCAGCGAGGCCGCGCCCGCGACGTCAACGCGAATGTGCTCACGATCAAACTCGCCATGGCCATCGCCCGGGCCGGCGCGCCGCGGGGACCGTCACCGACGCCGAATTCGACGCCAACAAGGCGGAGCAGCTCGCCCGCTTCTGAGTCGCTGCGGAGTCGCTTCCGAACGATCTGAGTCCGTGCCGGTAGCGTGGGGTCCATGCTCGAGCTCATGGATGACCGGCCGGACATTCTGCTGCGCCGCGACGGGCGGCTCGCCCAGATCATCCTGAACCGCCCGGCGGCCCTGAACGCCCTGACCCACGCGATGATCCGACGGATGTCCGCGGTGCTGACCGACTGGGCCGTCGACGGTCAGGTCGAGACCGTTCTGCTGACCGGTAGCGGCGGCCGGGGCCTCTGCGCCGGGGGCGACATCGTGGCGATCTACCGCAGTGCGGACGCCGGCGCGGACGATCGAGCGGACGCTGACGCCGAGGCCGCCCGGTTCTTCGCCGACGAGTACCATCTGAACGCGCAGATCCACCGGTTCGCCAAACCGTACCTGGCCGTGATGGACGGCGTCGTTCTCGGCGGCGGGGTCGGCGTCTCCGGCCATGCGAACACCCGGATCGTGACCGAGCGCACGCGGCTGGGGATGCCGGAGACCGCGATCGGCTTCGTACCCGACGTCGGCGGAAGCTGGCTGTTGTCCCATGCCCCCGGTGAGCTCGGCACCCACCTCGCCCTGACCGCCGCCCTGGTCTCCGGGTCCGACGCCATCGCACTGGGCCTGGCCGACCACTTCGTGCCGAGCGACCGGCTCCCTGCCCTGGCCCGCACCCTGGCCGAGACCGACGCGGCCGAGGCGGTGCGCGCCCTGGCCGAGACTCCCCCGCCCTCCGTCCTCCTCGCCCAGCGGCACTGGATCGACGAGTGCTACGCGTCCGATGACGTGGGCGAGATCGTCGCCGCCCTGCGGCGTTCCCCGGTGGAAGCCGCCCGCGACGCCGCCGCCCTCATCCTCATGAGGTCGCCGACCGCACTCGCGGTCACCCTGGCCTCGCTGCGCCGGGCCCGGCGGCTCCCGAGCCTCGACGAGGCGCTCGATCAGGAGTACCGGGTGACGCTCCGTTTCCTGCAGCGGAGCGAGCTGCAGGAGGGCATCCGGGCCCAGGTGATCGACAAGGACCGCAGCCCCCGGTGGTCGCCGGCCGGCCTCGGCGAGGTGACGGAGGCATCCGTCGCCGCGTTCTTCGCGCCGCTCGGCGAGCAGGAGCTGGGGCTCGGAGTGGGGCTCGAGCTGGGGCTCGGAATGGGGCTCGGGCTGGGCGAGGTGCCCTACGTCGACGCCGACCTGATCTTCGTCACCGATCTGCTCACCCCGGGTGAGCGCGCGCGGCTGGCCGCGGCGCGATCGTTCTATCAGGCCGAGGTGCGCCCTCTCGCCGTGGACTACTGGAACCGCGCCGCGTTCCCGTTCGAGCTGCTGCCCCGCCTCGCCGCGCAGAACCTCGCCGCGACCGGTGCTGCCGCGACCAGCCATCTGCTCACCGGGCTGCTGCAGATGGAGCTGACCCGGGCCGACACCTCGATCTCCACGTTCTACGGCGTGCACCACGAGCTGTTCGCCGCCGCCATCGACGAGCTCGGCTCACCCGAGCAGCGGAAACGTCTGCTGCCGGGCCTCCTGGCCCTGGATAAGATCGGGGCCTTCGCCCTGACGGAACCGGAACACGGCTCCGACATCTCCCGCATGATGGAGACCACGGCCACCCGCAGCGGCGACGAGTGGGTGCTCAACGGCACCAAACGCTGGATCGGCAACGGCGCCATGGCCGACTACGTGCTGGTCTGGGCCCGGGACACCGCGGACGGGCAGATCAAGGGATTCATCGTCGAGACGGAGCGGCCCGGGTTCACGGCCACCCCGATCGAGAACAAGATCGCGGTGCGGATCGTGCAGAACGCCGACATCACCCTCACGGAGGTGCGGATCCCGTACACAAACTGGCTGCCGGGCAGCCGGAGCTTTCAGGACACGAACGTGCTGCTCCGGAACTCGCGGATCTGGGTGTCGTGGCAGGCGGTCGGCCAGCAGCTCGCCGCCTTCGACGTGGCCCGCGCCTATGCATTGGAGCGGCGCCAGTTCGGCATGCCCATCGCATCCTTCCAGCTGGTGCAGGAGCAGCTCTCCCGCATGATCGGCAACGCCACCCTGTCGCTGTCGCTGATGGTGCAGATGGCGCGACTGCAGGAGAGCGGGCGGCTCACGATGGACCAGGCGGCCCTCGCGAAGGCGACCTGCACGACCCGGATGCGCGAAACGGTGGCCCTGGGCCGCGGTCTGCTCGGCGGCAACGGCATCAGCACCCGGTACGAGATGGCCAAGATCTTCGCCGACGCCGAGGCGATCTACTCCTACGAGGGCAGCTACGAGATCAACGCGCTGTTGGTCGGCCGGGCCGTGACCGGCATCTCCGCCTTCAGCTGATCACCGCTCGCCCGAACGAATTCGACGGAGATTCTGCCCGAATCGGCCCTGAAAACTCCGAAAAGGCAGTTGTGAACGAGAATCTCCGTCGAATTGGTTCAACACCGAACCTGGCGCGCATCGGCTAGGGTTTCGCGCCGGCCGCCCCGAGCGGCGGGGCAGGCGGGGCCGATTCAACCGGTGCGACCGGCGGCACCGGAACCGGCGTTACCGGAACCGGCGGCGTGGGAGCGTTCCAGGCCTTGATGACGGCCCAGCCCACGGCGGCGATCGGCACCGAGATGACCGCGCCGACGATGCCGCCCAGGATCGTGCCGGCCGTCAGTGCCAGCAGGATCACCAGGCCGTGCAGGCGCAGTGACTTGCCGAGCACCACCGGGGACAGGAAGTTGCCCTCGAGCTGGTTGACTGCGACCACGATCGCGACCACGATGATGGCGGTGGTCAGGTCGTTCGTGACGAGGGCCACCAGTGCGGCCAGGATGCCGGCGGCCGTCGCCCCGACGATGGGGATGAAGGCGCCGACGAAGACGATGACGGCGAGCGGCAGCGCCAGCGGAACCTGCAGGATCCACAGTCCGATCCCGATGAACAGGGCGTCGACGAACGCGACGATCGCCGTGCCGCGCACGTAGTTGCCGAATACCTCGACGCTGCTCACGCCGACGCGTACGGCCCGCTCGTGCCGCTTGCCGGCGAGCGGCTGGATGAGGAAGCTCCAAATGCGGGGGCCGTCCTTCAGGAAATAGAAGAGCACGACGAGGCCGAGCACCACGCCGGCCACGATCTCGGCGGCCACGGAGACCCCGACCAGGGCCCCGGACCCGAACTGGCTGCTGGTGGCGAAGTCGATGACCGACTCGCGCACCGAATCGATCTGAGCGGAATCGATCGGCAGCGTGCCGCTGGTGAGCAGTTCCTGCAGGCTGTCGAGGCCCTCGCTGGCCGAGGTGAAGAGGGTGTCCCACTCGCCACGGATGCCTAACACCACGAGGGTGACGACGCCACCGAAGACCGCGACGCTCAAGATCAGGGTGATCGCCGCGGCAAGGGATTCGTTCGCCCCCCGGGCCAGCAGGAACCGCATGAAGGGGCGCAGCGCCGACGCCACGATCAGGGCGATCAGGAGCGGGGTGAAGACCAGCTTGAGCTGCGTGATCCCGTAGATGGCCACCACCAGCAGGGCGAGGACCAGCAGGGCCTGACCGGAGCGGATGGCGGCACGGCCGAGATAGTCCGTCCAGGACGAAGTGGGCGTGGTCATGGGGATCTCCAAACGAGGCGAACGACGGCTGAGCCACCTAGCCTAGCCAGACTGCCGGTAGCGCGTGTCGGCCGTGTGACGTACACTCCCTACATCGAACATTTGTTCTATCTATCACCCATCGACCTGCCCGCCAGAGGAGTACACACATGTTCGCACACCTCCACGTCGCGAGCGCCTACTCCACGCACTTCGGCGTTACTCTCCCCCAGGCGCTGGTGGAGCAGACGCAGGCGCAGAACGGCTCCTTCCTGGCCCTCACCGACCGGGACGGTCTCTACGGCGCGGTCAAGCACGTGCGCGCCTGCGCGGCCGCGGGCATCCGGCCGGGGCTGGGCGCCGACCTCGCGGTGCACGACGACGACGGGCATCCGTTGGGCCGGATCGTGGTGCTCGCCCATGGTGATATGAACGGTCGTGGCTATGCGGCCCTCTGCCGCGCGGTCAGCGCCGCCCACAACAGCGCCGCGCACAGCGCGTCGGGGCGCCCCAGCATCGCCCGCTCGCACCTCGCCGAGCTGGCCGGACTGCGCTGCCTCACCGTGCTGCTCGGCCCTACCTCCGATGTGGGCCAATCGGTCGAGCGCCGCGACACCGACGCGGCCGGGGCCTGCCTCACCGCGTGGCTGCGCGCCCTGCCGCCGCAGTCGGTGGTGGGTGAAATCGTCTGCCATCTGGCGGCGCCGGGGACTCCCGGCAGCGTGACGCCGGCCACCCGCATGCTCGCCCTCTTCGAGCACGCCGCGCTGCCCGCCGTGCTCACCAACGCCGTGCGCTACGGCACCCCCGACGAGGCCGTCACCGCCGACCTGGCCGACGCGGCCCGCACCCTAACGGCGCTGGCGAACCTGGAGCAGCTGCAGACCAACGGCCAGGCCTGGCTGAAATCCGAAGTCGCCATGAGGCAGGTGGCGCGCATGGTCGTCGACGCCGGGCTGCACGACGACGGCGCCGTCGACCGACTGTTCCGCGACACCGAGCAGCTTGCCGAGCGGTGCAGCCTCGACCCGGACTCCGACATCGGCCTGGGTCACCCGCGCATGCCGGAGGCACGCATCATCGGCGTCAGCGGCGACCCGCTGACCGAGCTGCACGCCCGGGCCCGGGCCGGCATCGACGACCGCTACCCCGTCACGTCGCCGGCGGGCCGGTCGCTGGCGGATGCTGCGCACGCACGTCTCGTGCACGAGCTGAAGACGGTGGAGCACCTCGGTTTCGCCGGCTACTTCCTCACCGTCGCCCGGGTGGCGGACATCATCCGGGAGATGGGCATCCGCATCCAGGCGCGCGGGTCCGGGGTGGGCTCGGTGCTCAACTACGCCCTGCACACCTCCTCCGTCGAGCCCATCTCCAACGGGCTGCTCTGGGAGCGGTTCCTCTCCCCCGAGCGGCAGACCCTGCCCGACATCGACCTCGACGTCGAGTCCGCCAGAAGGCACGACGTCTATCGCACGCTCTTCGACACCTTCGGCAGCGATCGGGTGTCGCTGATGTCCATGACGAACGCCTACCGCGGCCGCGGGGCCGTGCGCGACGCCGGCCTGGCCCTCGGCATGAATCACGAGCAGGTGGCCGCGGTGGCCAAGCAGATGTGGCGCTTCAACGCGCGCGACTTCCGCCGCGCCCTGGCCGAGAAGCCCGAGCTCGAGCCGTTGGCCGCCGAGGTGCGCGCCTCCTCGCAGCTCGACCTGCTGGTCGACCTGACCGCCAAACTCGACCGGCTTCCCCGGCACATCTCCGTGCACCCCTGCGGCGTCATCCTCTCCGACGCCTCCCTGCTCGACCGCACCCCGGTGCAGGCATCCGGCATGGGGCTGCCCATGTCCCAGTTCGACAAGCACGACATGGACCCGATGGGCCTGATCAAGCTGGACATCCTCGGTGTGCGCATGCAGTCGGCCATGGCCCACGCCGTCGAGGAACATCACCGATTGTCGGGCGAGACCATTGACCTCGACCGAATCCCACTGAACGACCCGGACACCTTCGAACTGATCCGCTCCACTCGCACCCTCGGCATCTTCCAGATCGAATCTCCCGGCCAGATGGAGCTGGTCGGCAAGCTGCAGCCCGAGGTGTTCAACGACCTCACCGTGGAGATCTCCCTGTTCCGGCCCGGGCCGATGCAGAACAACATGCCCCTGAAATACCTTCAGGCCCGGCATGGGGAGGTGATGCCCGACTACATCCACCCTCGGTTCGAGCCGTTCCTCCGAGAGACGCAGGGTGTGGTGATCTTCCACGAGCAGGTGATGCGCCTGTTCGACGAACTCACCGGCTGCGGGCTCGGCCGAGCGGATGTCTTCCGCCGCCACCTTGGCAAACCGGAGCAGCTTCCCCGGATCGAGGAGTACGTGCGGATGCGTGCCCTCGAGCGCGGGTTCACCCCCGCCGTGATCGACCGCGCCTGGACGGTGCTCGCCGGGTTCGGCAGTTTCGGTTTCGCCAAGGCGCACGGGGCGGCGTTCGCCCTGCCCACCTACCAGTCCGCCTGGCTCAAGACCCACCACCCCGCGGTGTTCCTGGCCGGACTCCTCACCCACGCCCCCGGTATGTGGCCGAAAGACCTGATCGTGGCCGAGGCTCGGCTGCTCGGCGTGCCGGTACTGGGCCTGGACGTGCAACACAGCGCCCTCGACTACCGGGTGGAGCAGATCGACGGCGAGCAGTCCGACGGCGGCCGGCGCGGCATCCGTCTCGCCCTGCCGGAACTCTCCGGCTGCACGGCCGCCGAACGCGCCCGCATCGTGCGCCACCAGCCGTTCACCTCGCTGCAGGACTTCCGGGACCGGGTGCGCCCGCGGCGCAGCACGTTCGAGGCGCTCGCCCGGGTGGGAGCGCTCGACAGCTTCATCGGGTACGACCGCACCCGTCGGCACGAGCTGCTCGCCCACATCCAGTCTCTCCGCGGCACAGCGGTCACCATCCACGACGACCAGCTCGCCTTCGACGTGCCTCTGCCGGTGCTCGAATACGAGGGGTCCCGGTTCAACGCGGTGACCTCGCTCGAGCTGCGCGGCCGCAGCCAGACCGACCTCGAACTCAGGGATCTGGGCCTGGCGGTGTCCGGGCACCAGATGGCCCGGTTCTACCCGCTGTTCACGGAGCTGGGCGTTACGCCGGCCTCCGAGCTGATCAACCTGCCCGGCGGCACCGAGGTGCTCCTGGCCGGGGTGCGCCGAGCCACAAACACGCCGCCGATGCGAAACGGGCGCCGGGTGGTCTTCGTCAGCCTCGACGACGGCACCGGACCGGTCTCGAACGTCGTGTTCTTCCACGACGCCCAGGAGCGCATCGGCGGCCCGGTGTTCCACACCGGCCAGCTGCTGGTGCGCGGCCGCACCCGTCGGTCCGGCGCGAAGGGCGTCTCCGTCACGGGCGAGAACCTGTGGGATCTCACGGATGTCGCCCGCCGGGTCAAGCTGCGTCACGCGGGCGAGGCGGCCGCCCGGAACGCCGACCGCGCCCACGACCTGGCCGACGAACTGGCCGAGGACCTGGCGGCCATGGCGACCACGAATGTGCACCATCTATGGCCCCGACGCACCGCCTGACCCGCGCCTACACTGTTGTCCATGACCGAGAAACAGCGCTACGACGTGCTTCGTCAGTACGCCGACTTCGAACTGCGTCACTGTCCCCGCACCGTGCTGGTGCAGGTGGAGGTGGCCGGGGACTTCTCCGCGGCCGGCAACCGCGGCTTCGGGCCACTCTTCCAATACATCAGCGGCAACAACCAGACCTCGACACGCCTCGCGATGACCGCGCCCGTGATCCAGGAGACCACGACCCCGCAGAGCCACACCGTCAGCTTCGTCCTCCCCGACGGGATGCCGCCCGCGGAGGTGCCCGTGCCCCGCAACGCGCAGGTCAGCACGAAGGAGGTCCCCGAGCGCACGGTCGCCGCCCGCCGCTTCAGCGGCGGCTGGAGCGAGGAAAGGTTCGCGCAGAACGGCACCCTCCTCGTCGACGCGGTGCGCCGCGAGGGTCTCATGCTCGCAGGCCGACCCTATTTCGCCCGCTTCGACCCACCCTGGAAGCCTGGCTTCCTCAGGCACAACGAAGCGCTCGTCGCCGTCACCGTCACCGGTTCCGGTTCCGTCACCGGTTCCGGTTCCGGTTCCGGTTCCGGAATTTCCTAGTCGTCGGAATTGTCCGTCGAGCTGCCAGGCCTCCCCGGTGACGCTGACGACGGCGGCGACGGTCGCCACCTTCGAGCTGGCCCCGACCATCCAGGTGTCCTTGCCTCCGTCCGTGGTGCCGGTCTTGCCGATCAGAGGCACCCGGGGCGTGGTGGCACCCCATGACTGCTGAGCCGTGTTGTCGGTCATCACCCGACGCGTCGAGTAGACCATGCCCGCGAAGGCACCGGCCATGGTCAGCGGAGCCACCTCATTCGTTCGATCACGGCCGCCGCGGTCTGCACGAGCGGGCTGCCGTCGGCGCGATGCACTCCGAAAGCCTCGGCCGTCTGACGGATGCCGCACAGGTCCAGTTTCTTCGCCATCCCGATGAAGCCCGTATTGATCGAGCCGAGGGTGGACTCGAGCGCGCTGTAGTTTCCGCCGCTCTCCCCGGCGTCGTTTCTCGGGTTCCAGTTCTGAAAAACATAGTTCTGCGGCCCCCGACAACTGTCGTTGAACGTGCCCCAGTTGGCCTTCCGCGCCGAGTCGACGCGCTCGTCCGGCCGGTGGCCCGTCTTCAGCCATTCCGCCAGGGTGAAGGCCTGTAGGTCGACCCCGGCTGGAACCCGCTCGAACCACCCTCGGCATAGTCGGTGTCTAGTTGACCCCGTTGTAGGCGGCGCTGGTGGCCTGCACGCTCGTGATGACGCTGCCCACGTCCCTGCCGGGGTACCCCATCGGCACATTGGCCGCCAGGGTCGCTTCCGCCGCCAACTGGAGGTCGAGGTCCAGGGTGGTGTACACGGCGTAGCCGCCGCGCCGGGAGTTCTGCAGGCGCTTCCCGTCGTCCTCCCCGAACGCCGGGTCGTTCCGGAGCAGGTGCGTCACGTAGTCGCAGAAGTAGGCGCTGCCCCCGGCGGTCTGGCAGCCGGTGCTCGGCTCCTGGATGGCCGGTTGAACCGGTGTGGCCACGGCAGCCTGGAATTCCGCTGCGGTGATCTTCTCGTGCTCGACCATCTCGCGCAGGATGTAGTCCCGGCGTGCCTTGTTGACTGCGTAGCCGTTGGTCTCACTACCGGGATTGTCGAGGCGAAACTTGGCCGGGTTGTTCACGATCGCCACCAGGCTTGCGGCCTGCGGCAGGGTGAGCTCTGCGGCCGTCGTGCCGAAGTAGTAGTTCGCCGCGGCCTCGATGCCGTAGACGGTGCCGCCGAAACCGGTGATGTTGAGGTACTGGCGCAGGATGTCGTTCTGGGGGAATTTCTTCTCCGCCGCGATTGCGAGGCGCATTTCCTTGATCTCGCGGGCGGGGGTGGTGGCGTAGATGTTGCTCTTCTGGGAGAGCGGTTCGATGTCCAGGTAGCCCGGCAGACTCTCGAACACGGTGATCGCATTGGTGGCACCGAGACCAGAGAGCGCGATCACCGGGGTGATGGCCGCGGTGACGAGCAGCCCGGCCACGGCACTCAAAACCACGAGGCCCAGCCCCTCCGATGAGCAGAAATGCGAGTCCGCCACCGAGCCCGCAAATGCCGATTAGTCGAGCCACTCCGGCTTTTCTGCGGTTGGCAGGAGGCATCCTCTGGCTTACTGCGCAGAAAAGGCGTGGCACCGGTAGAGATGCCACGCCTCGTCTGGTTCGAGTGTGATTCGCGTCTAGAAGACCGTCAGGCCCCGCGCCTCGAACTGGGCCCTCACCCGCACCAGCAGTGCCTCATCCGGAGGATGAGAGCCGTGCAGCGGGTATGGAATGTTCAGCCGGTCCCATTTGTCCTCCCCCATCTGGTGGAAGGGCAGAACCTCAACGCGCTGCACGTTCGGCCAGCGCGACACGATCTCGGCGACGGCGTCGACGTTGTCGACGGCGTCGGTCAGACCCGGGACGAGAACGAAACGCGCCCAGACGGGAATGTTCCGCTCGCTCAGGCGGTCACCGAATGCGATCGTCGGAGCGAGGTCTCGGCCGGTCACCTCTTTGTACGTCTCGGGGATGCCGGACTTGACGTCGAGCAGCACGAGGTCGAGGTTGTCCAGCAGCGTGTCCGACGCGCTCTTGCCCAGGAACCCGGAGGTGTCCAGGGTGGTGTGCACGCCGAGCTTGTGGCACTCCTCGAAGAGTCGAGTCACAAAGGCAGGCTGCATGAGCGGTTCGCCACCGGAGATGGTCAACCCTCCGCCGGTCGAGTCGAAGACGCCCTTATAGCGCTTGACCCTGGCGACGAGGTCGTCCAGCGTGGTGAGCAACCCATCCTTCATCTTCCAGGTGTCCGGGTTGTGGCAGTACTGGCAGCGCAGCAGACACCCGGAAAGGAAGAGTGTCATTCGCGTGCCGGGACCGTCAACGGCGGTGACCAGTTCCCACGAGTGGACGCTGGCGACCGATCCGTTGTGAATCGCCTCCATTTCGAGGTGGTGGAGTTCAGCCAGTTCGGCTTGTTCACTACTCACGGATGAACCGTCCACCAGGGCGATCGCCGCGCCGGCGCTGGGCAGACCGAGGTTCACTGCTGGCATTGTCTCGTCCTACTCAGCGTCGCCGCGTTGATATCAGTGATCAGTGCGAGTGGAACGTGCGGCTGATGACATCCATCTGCTGCTCGCGGGTCAGGCGGACGAAGTTCACCGCATAGCCGGACACGCGAATCGTCAGCTGCGGGTAGTTCTCCGGGTGCGCCATGGCGTCTTCGAGAGTGTCGCGGTTGAGCACGTTCACGTTGATGTGGTAACCGGTTGCCGACGTGAACGCGTCGATGAGGCCGACCAGGCTGGTGATCTGCTCTTCCTTGGTGTGGCCGAGACCACTGGGAACCACCGTGTTGGTCAGCGAGATGCCGTCCTGCGCTTCACTGTAGGGGAGCTTGGCGACGCTGAGCGCCGACGCGAGCATCCCGTGGGTGTCGCGGCCGTTCATCGGGTTGGCACCCGGAGCGAACGACTCGCCCTTGCGGCGACCATCCGGCGTGTTGCCGGTGGCCTTGCCGTAGACCACGTTGGACGTGATCGTCAGGATCGACTGGGTGTGGATGGCGTCGCGGTAGGTCGGGTGCTTGCGGATCATTTTCATGAACCGCTCCATCACGTCGACGGCGATGGTGTCGACGCGGTCGTCATCGTTGCCGAACTGGGGGAACTCGCCCTCGATCGTGTAGTCGACGACCAGGCCGGTCTCGTCGCGCACCGGGCGGACCGTGGCGTACTTGATGGCCGACAGGGAGTCGGCGACCACACTCAGGCCGGCGATTCCGCAAGCCATCGTGCGGATGATCTCCTTGTCGTGCAGCGCCATTTCGAGACGCTCGTAGGCATACTTGTCGTGCATGTAGTGAATACAGTTCAAAGCCGTGACGTAGGTCTCGGCGAGCCACTCGAGCGTTTCCAGGTAGGCCGGGAAGACGGTGTCGTAGGAAAGCACCTCGTCGGCGTTCGGCGTGGTGGCCGGGGCAACCTGCTTGCCGGACACCTCGTCTTTTCCACCGTTGATCGAGTACAGCAGCGCCTTGACGGCGTTGACGCGTGCACCGAAGAACTGCATCTGCTTGCCGACGCGCATGGGCGAGACGCAGCAGGCGATCGCGGCGTCGTCACCCATCTCGGCGCGGATGATCTCGTCGGACTCGAACTGGATGGCCGAGGTGTCGATCGACACCTGCGCACAGAAACGCTTGAAGCCCTCGGGCAGAGCGTCGCTCCAGAGAACGGTGAGGTTCGGCTCGGGCGCTGCGCCGATGTTGTAGAGCGTCTGCAGGAAACGGAACGTGGTCTTGGTGACGAGCGGGCGGCCGTCTTCACCGATGCCGGCGAGCGACTCGGTGACCCAGGTCGGATCGCCGGCGAAGATCTCGTCGTATTCGGGGGTGCGCAGGAAGCGCACGATGCGCAGCTTGATGACGAGGTCGTCGATCAGCTCCTGGGCGCCCTCTTCGGTCAAGGTGCCGGCGACGAGTTCGCGCTCGATGTAGGTGTCGAGGAAGGCCGCGTTGCGGCCGAACGACATTGCAGCACCGTTCTGTTCCTTGACGGCGCCGAGGTAGGCGAAGTAGAGCCACTGCACGGCTTCGCGCGCGGTGGTGGCCGGCTTGGAGATGTCGGAGCCGTAGGAGGCCGCCATCTGGATGAGTTCCTTGAGGGCCCGGATCTGCTCCGAGTTTTCCTCACGGGCGCGAATGATGTCCTCGGTCGAGGGCTCCATGTCGAGCTCGGCGCGGTCGTTCTTCTTGCCCGTGATCAGGGCATCGACGCCGTAGAGGGCGACACGGCGGTAGTCGCCGATGATACGGCCGCGGCCGTAGGCGTCGGGCAGTCCGGTGATCAGGTGGCTGTTGCGTGCACGACGGACCCCGGGAGGGTAGACGTCGAAGACGGCGGTGTTGTGGGTCTTGCGGTAATCGGTGAAGACTTTTTCAAGTTCGGGAGACACGGGGTAGCCGTAGGTCTCGAGCGAGGTGGCAACCATGCGCCACCCGCCGAAAGGCATAATGGCACGCTTGAGCGGAGCATCCGTCTGCAGTCCGACGATTACCTCGTTTGCCTGGTCGATGTAGCCCGGAGCGTGGGCCGTAATGGACGACGGCGTGGTGGCGTCGACGTCGTAGACGCCTTTACGGCGTTCCTCGGGGAACATCTCGGACAGCTTGGCCCAGATCCCCGTGGTGCGTGCGGTCGCTCCGACAAGGAAGCTCGAGTCGCCTAGATAGGGGGTGTAATTGCGCTGGATGAAGTCGCGCAGATCGATCGAATCCTGCCAGGGGCCGGAGGCGAAGTCAGTCCGACCGGCATCATCCGTTCCGCTGCGAACACCTTCAGTGATTGTCATGTAGATTGCTCTCCTCGTGGGATCGAGACACCCTCCGCGAAAGTGTCTCTCCCGCAGTCGGGCCGAGAGAGCAGGACCACGAGGCTCCGGCTAATGCAACGATGCACCGTGTGACTTGCCCTCTTTTCCAACACTACTCGCGTCAGACCCACCCGAACGCGAAATTTATAAGGTTGCATCCATTGATGCATTTATAGATAGGTGCATGAGTGACTAGGGTTGAGGCATGAGCTTCCTCCCGATGTCCCGCGGAGCCGCCAGGCCCCCCGCCGCGGCCCCCTCCGCCGTCGACCGGATCTACACGACCGTCGCCGACGCCATCATCTCCGGCACCTTGGCCGCAAGCTCGCTGATCACCGAGGGCGAAATTGCCGAGGCCCTCTCCACCAGCCGCACCCCCGTGCGGGAGGCCTTCCTCAAACTCCAGGCCCACGGGCTCCTGACGCTCTTCCCCAAGAAGGGCGCGGTCGTCACAGCCCTGGGCGACACGGAGACGGCCGAGCTGCTGCAGGTGCGCGTCATGCTGGAGAACACGGCGGTGACCCTGCTCAGCGAGCGGCCGGACGACATCCCGGGCGTCGACGCCGAGCTGCAGGACCTTATTCGGGTCCAGTCCGACGCCGCCCTGGCCGGCGACCTGCTCACGTTCGCCCGCGCCGACCACCGGTTCCATGCCCGCATCGTCGACGAGACGCATAACCGGGTCATCGACGGGATCTACACCCGGCTCGGCCCCAGGCTTGAGCGCCTCGTGCACCGGGCAGCCCTGCGCGACCCGCGCAACCTCGACCGTCTGGTGGCCGAACACCGAATCCTTGCCCACCACCTGCGCGGCGGCGACACCCTCGCCTACGAGGTCGCTCTGCGCCAGCACGTCGAAGACGGTCATCACGCGCAGCTGGCGCCCTGACCGTCCCCCACCTTCCCGCACCAGCTTTTCAGAAAAGACCCATGACTTTCCGCCGTACCGTTCCCGCCTGGCAGCTCGCCGCTCCTGCCCTGTTCGTCATGGCCTGGGGTGGGAACCACTTCACGCCCCTCCTGCACATGTACGAATCGCTCGGCCACTATTCCGTCGTCATGGCCGACCTCTTCCTCGGCTTCTACGTGGTGGGCCTGGTCCCCGGGCTGCTGCTCGCCGGCGCACTCTCAGACCGCTACGGGCGCAAACCCCTGACCCTGGCAGGCGTCGTCCTGGGAATTCTCGCCAGCATCCTGCTGGGTCTGGGATTCTCAAGCGGGATCATGCTCTCCGCCGGGCGCCTGCTGGCGGGGCTGAGCGTCGCCGTGGCGATGGCGGTGGGAACCGCGTGGCTCAAGGAACTGTCCAGCCCGCCGTTCGACAACCAGGCCGGCCGCACGGCAGGGGCACGGCGGCCTTCACTCACCCTCACGGTCGGGTTCGGGCTCGGGGCCGGGGTGGCCGGAGTGCTCGCGCAGTGGGGGCCGATGCCGACCCTCTCCCCCTATGTCGTGCACATCGTGCTCAGCCTGCTTGTGCTCCCCCGCCTGCTGAGGGCCCCGGAGACCGTGCCGCGCTACCGGGCACACCGGCCCTTCTGGCAGGACCTGGCGGTTCCGCTGGCCGGACACCGCCGCTTCGTGCGCGTGATCATTCCGTCAGCTCCCTGGGTCTTCGGCGCCGCCGGCATCGCCTACGCGATCATGCCCACTCTGGTCCAGGACCAACTCGGCAGCCTCAACCTCGCCTACGCGACCCTGCTCACGGTCGTGACCCTCGGCACCGGCGCGCTCGTGCAACCGCAGGTGGCTCGGATCAACCGGGTCACCGATGGGCGTGCACTCATGGTCGGGATGTCCGTGATGCTGCTGGGAGTGGGTCTCAGCGTGGCCACGGCGATCGTGCTGTCCCCGGTGCTCGCGTTCCTCACGGCCGTCGTGCTCGGCGCCGCCTACGGTGTGAGCATCGTGGCCGGGCTCGTGGAGATCCAGAAGATCTCCACGGCGGCCGACCTGGCGGGCATCACCGGGGTCTACTACAGCCTCACCTACATCGGCTTCCTGCTGCCGGTCGCCTTCGCCTGGCTTAATGCCGTGGCCGGTTACCCGGTGCTTCTGAGCATTCTGTTCGTGGTCTGCGCGCTCTGCCTGGCCCTGGTGGCGAACGGGATGCGCCGGCGCGTCACCGAGTAGGCGGCACCTGGATTATCGTCATCCCATGCCCTATTCGCTCCGCCATCTCCTTCCCGCCGACGCCGCACCGGTGCTCGGACTCAACAACGACGCTGTGCCTGCCGTCAACGCCCATGACGAGGCGAGCCTCTCCGCCCTGCTCGCGGCCAGCAGCCACGCCCTCGCGGTCGTGCACGACGACGCGCCGGGAGAGGTGCTCGGCTTCGCCGTGCTGTTCGGGGTCGACGCCGACTACGCGAGCGAGAACTACCGGTGGTTCTCCGCCCGGTCGGAGTCCTTCCTCTACGTGGACCGCATCGTGGTGTCGGACCAGGCCCGCAACCAGGGTCTCGGCGCCCTGCTCTACACCGCGATTTTCGCGGCGGCCCGCGCGGCCGAGGTCGGCCAGGTCTTCTGCGAAGTGAACATCGCACCTCCGAACCCTCGGTCGCTGGCGTTCCACTCCCGGCTCGGCTTCGAGCCGATCGGCGAGCAGTCGACGAAGGGTGGCACCGTCGTGGTGTCCCTGCTGTCGGCTCCCGTCGGCGCGGGCGTACGCTGAGGCCATGACTGTCGACGGTCGCGCAATCCCGCTCCCGGATTACCTCAACCACTGGGTGGCGACGCAGCGATGGTTCGCCGACAAGGGCCGTGTGCCGAGACTGGTCAGCATCGGGCGCTGGGTGCTTCCGAGCGAGGAAGCCGAGGTGGACATCCGCACTGAGCTCGTCTTCGATGCCGCAGCCCCGACCCGCACCCTTTACCAGTTGCCCCTGACCCAGCGGACCACTCCCCTCCCCGCAGTCGGGCAGGGCCTCATCGTCACCCTCGCCGACGGCAGCGCGGTCTACGACGGCACCGCCGACCCGGCCTACGGGCGCGCTCTGCTGGGTTTCATCCTGCGCCAGGCCTCCTCACCTGAGCCCGAAAACCTCGGCGCGCGGGCTCGCGGCGAACTCCACTCGAGCGCAGATCCCGCCGAACGGCCGGCCCGGGTTGTCGCCGGCCGCCTGCTGCGCGGAGAACAGTCGAACACCTCGATCATCCTGGACTGCGTCGACGCCGCCGGGCGCCCGGCTCGTCCCGTCATCTGCAAGGTGTTCCGGATGCTGCATCCCGGCGAGAATCCGGACGTGTCCGTGCAATCGGCCCTGGCGCGGGCCGGCTCACACTTCGTGCCGGAACCGGTGGGCTGCGTGGTCGGCGAGTGGACCGAGCCGGAGCAACCGCGGGTCACCCTCACGGGCCATCTCGTCTTCGCCCAGGAGTTCCTGCCGGGCGCCCCGGATGCCTGGCGGGCCGCCCTGGCCTCTGCCGGGGCCGGGGAGGACTTCAGCGAACAGGCGCGGGCGCTGGGCGTGGCGACGGCAGCCGTGCATGCCGACCTGGCCGCCGTGATGCCCACTCACGACGCCACCCCCGCGGTCATCGCCGCCGAACTCGGCCGGATGCGCGAGCGCTACCGCAGCGCCGCCGCCGAGGTGCCCGCCCTGACCGGCTACGATACGGCCGTCGAGGCGATCTTCGAGCGGGCGGAGAGGGCTTGCTGGCCCCGGCTGCAGCGCATCCACGGCGATTTCCACCTCGGCCAGGCCCTCGCGGTCCCCGGCCGCGGCTGGGTGCTGGTGGATTTCGAGGGCGAACCGCTGCGCCCCCTCGTCGATCGCACCCAGCCGGATGTGCCGTTGAAGGACATCGCCGGGATGCTGCGGTCCTTCTCCTATGTGGCCGGCACGGTGGAGCGGTCCTCGCCCGGCGACCAGACGGCGTCGGCCGAAGCGTGGGCCGCGGCGTGCCAGCACGCGTTCCTCGACGGCTACACGCTGCGATCCGGCCAGAGCCTGGCCGGTCAGGAGCCCCTGCTCGACGCGTTCGAGCTGGACAAGGCCCTCTACGAGGCCGTCTACGAGACCCGCAACCGACCCTCCTGGCTGCCGATCCCGCTCGCGGCCATCCGCGGCCTCGTCCTGGAGGTCTCCGCCGGATTGCCGTGAGCGGCCGGAACGGCCGGTCAGCGCTTGAGCTCGGGGAATTGGTCGTCGCGCCACTCACCGGGGAGCCGGGTGTTCTCGGCGGCCGCGGCATCCTCGCGCATGCGCAGTTCCACCCGGCGGATCTTACCGGAACTGGTCTTGGGCAGCTCGTAGAACTCGACCCGCCGCACCCGCATGTACGGGGGCAGACCGGTGCGGGCGTGGCGCAGCACCGAGAGCGCCGTTTCGCCGTTGGACTCCCAGCCCGCCGCCAGGGCGATGTAGGCCTTGGCGATGTTCAGCCGGGTGTCGTCGGGCGCGGGCACGACGGCCGCCTCGGCCACGGCCGGGTGCTCCAGCAGCACGCTCTCGACCTCGAACGGGGAGACCTTGTAGTCGGAGGACTTGAAGATGTCGTCGGTGCGGCCGATGAACGTGATGTAGCCTTCGGCGTCGCGGCTGGCGACATCACCGGTGTGGAAGTAACCGTCCCGCACGGCCTCCCGCGTGCGTTCGGGATCCCCGTGGTAGCCGGCCATCAGGTTGACCGCGGTGCGGGACAGGTCGAGGCAGATCTCGCCCTCGTCGCTCTCCTCACCGGTGATGGGGTCGAGCAGCGTGATCGCGACGCCCGGCAGGGGCATCCCCATCGAACCGGCCAGAAGTGCGGAACCCGGGGCGTTGCCCACGATCGCCGTGGTCTCGGTCTGGCCGTAGCCATCCCGGATGGTGAGTCCCCAGGAACGCTGGATCTGGTGGATGACCTCCGGGTTGAGCGGCTCGCCGGCCGAGAGGATCTCGCGCAGGCCTATCGGCTTGGCGCCGACGTCGGATTGGATCAGCATGCGCCACACGGTCGGCGGGGCGCAGAAGGTGGTCACTTTCGCGCGGTGCAGCTGGTCGGCGAGGGCGAACGGGTCGAATCGGGCGTAGTTGTAGACGAAGACGGTGGCCTCGGCGATCCACGGAGCGAAGAAGCTGCTCCAGGCGTGCTTGCCCCAGCCGGGCGAGCTGATGGCCAGGTGCACGTCGTCCGGGCAAAGTCCGATCCAGTACATGGTGGTCAGGTGCCCCACGGGATAGGACGTCTGGGTGTGCACCACCATCTTCGGCTTGCTGGTGGTGCCCGAGGTGAAGTAGATCAGGGACGCGTCGTCGGAGGACACGACCACGGTGGGCTTCTCGGCCGCGACGAGCGCGGCATCCGCGTAGTCGGCCCAGCCGGGGGTGGCCGCACCGACGCAGACGCGCGAGAAGTCGCCGGGCACCGCGTCGAACTTGGCGGCGTCGCCGGCGTTGGCGATGACGTGTTGCACACCGCCGCGCAGAACCCGGTCGGTCAGGTCGCCGGTCGCAAGCACCGTGGACGTGGGCAGGATGACCGCGCCCACTTTCATGATGGCGAGCATCAGCTCCCAGAGCTCGACCTGGTTGCCCAGCATCAGCATGACGTGGTCGCCGTGCCCGACGCCCCGGGAGATCAGCCAGGTGGCCACCTGGTCGGAGCGCGCCGACATCTCACTGAAGGTCACCGTCAGTTCGCGGCCATCCTCCTCCACGATCCACAGGGCGGTCTTGTCGTTGCCCGCGGCGATGACGTCGAACCAGTCGACAGCCCAGTTGAAGTTCGCCCCCACATCCGGCCACTCGAACTCGGCCTGGGCGCGCGCATGATCGTCTCGCAGCTGCAGAAGGTGGTCGCGCGCGCCTCGAAAGGCGGTGGTGCTCTGGGGGGTGGTCATCCGACCCATCTTCCTCGGTTCAAATGCCCGAAACGGAATACGACACCCGGCCGCGGGGCCGGCAGGTCCCGCAGGTCCCGCAGCTCGGCGCCGTTCGGGCCGAGCAGCGCGAAGATCTTCCTCGGCGTGATGAAGCGCTTCAGGCAATGGCGCGGATCGCGTCCACCAGGGCGGCGAAGCGGGCGTTGCCGGGCAGGTCGTCGATGAGCACGGACTTTCCGTCGGGGCCGGCCAGCGGGATGCGCCAGTTCGGGTACTCGTTCGAGGTCCCGGGCTGGTTCTGGGTCCGGCGCTCACCGACCGCATCCACCAGAGCCACGCCAAGGAGCGACGAGGGCGTCAGCGCGGTGTACGCGTAGAGCGCCTCAACCGTCTTCTGCACGGTCGGGGCTGGCTCGGTGCCGAGCGGCGGCAGCAGGCCGCGTTCGCGAAGCGCGGCCAGCATGGCGGACTGCTCGGCAAGGTCCGCGGTGCGCTCTTCCTCGACCGATCGCCCGAGCAGACCGAGCGACTCGCGCAGGGCCACGTGGTCGCCGGCGAGATAGCCGGCCGTCGGAGGCAGATCGTGGGTGTTCACACTGGTCAGGCAGGCCTGGCGGTACCGTTCGGGGGCCAGCGGCACGCCGTTGTCTCGTTCGAACCAGAGGATCGAGGTTCCGAAGATGCCGCGTTCGGCGAGGTAGTCGCGCACCCAGGGCTCGAAGACGCCGAGGTCTTCGCCGATCACCACCGCGCCGGCGCGCTGGGCCTCGAGGGCCAGGATGCCGATGAGTGCCTCGTGGTCGTAGTGCACGTAGGTGCCCTCTCCCGGTCCGGCGCCGACCGGGATCCACCACAGGCGGAACAGACCCAGAATGTGATCCACCCGGATGCCGCCGGCGTGGTGCAGGATGCTGCGGAGCATGTCCCGGTAGGCGACGTAGCCCGACTCGGCCAGCCGGCCGGGGTGCCACGGCGGCTGCGACCAGTTCTGGCCCTGCTGGTTGAACATGTCCGGCGGGGCGCCCACGGTCATGCCCGGGGCGAGAACGCCCTGCAGGGTCCAGGCGTCGGACCCGGTGAACTGCACCCCGACCGCGAGGTCGTGCACGATGCCGATGGCCATTCCGGCATCCGTCGCCGCGCGTTGAGCGGTCTCCAACTGCTGGTCGCAGAGCCACTGGAGCCAGCTGTGGAATTCAATGCGGTCCGCGAGCTGCTCCCGGTGCTCGGCGGCGAAGGGACCGCGGGGGCCGCGCGGCTCGATCGACCATTCCGGTGCATCCGCCGGGAAGAGCTCGGCCAGGGCGCACCAGAGCGCGAAGTCGACCAGACCCTGACCCTGCTCGGCGCAGAATTCCTCGAACCGGTGAACACGGGAGGGGCTCGGCCGCACCTCGTGCACGGCTTCCAGCGCGGTCAGTTTGGCGGCGTAGGCGCAGTCGCGGTCGAGGTGGTCCGCCTCCTGGTTGGCCGAGTGCTGCCGGTCAGCGAGGGACTCGACAACGGCTCGTGCCGCCGGGGCGAGGTAGGCGTATTCGGGCACGTCCTCGACCCGGATGTACAGCGGGTGGAAAAAGCGTCGGCTCGACGGCAGGTAGGGGGAGGGCTCGACCGGCGGGGCAGGCTCGGACGCGTGCAGCGGATTGACCAGGACGAAGTCGGCTCCGTACTGGGAGCCGGAGATGGCGGCCAGGTCGGCAAGGTCGGCGAAGTCGCCGATCCCCCAGCTCCGGGAGGAGCGCACCGAGTAGAGCTGGGCCATCAGACCCCAGTCGCGATGCCCGGTCAGGTTGCGGGTGGTCTCGAGCCGGGGCGGGGTCACGACGAGGCCGCAGCGCGCCGTTTGGTCTCCGCTCTCTGCGTGCAGGGTGTGCCAGCCCAGAGGCAGGCCGGCCGGAATCTGGAACATCGCCCGGCTCGTCGGCCGACCGTCGACGGTGCGGGGTTTCTCCCAGAGCCCCGTCTGCAACACCTCGTGCCGGGTGCCGTCCTCGGCGACGATCCAGACGAGGGCCGTCGAACCTGCGCCGGCGTGCACGGGGACCTCGGCCTCGCCGCCCTCGCGGAGCACCACGACGGGAGGCAGGAGCCGGCGCCAGGGCGCGAGGCTCTGCTCGGTCAGGGCCGCATCAACCGCGGCAGGCGTGCCGGCGGGAACGCCGAGGGCACCCAGGACCTCACGCAGGGTGCCGACGTCGACCGCCCGTGAAGCACCGTCCCAGCCGGTGAAAGAGGTGTCAACCCCGAGTGATCGTGCCAGTTCCAGCAGCGCCGCCGCAGAACGGCCGGTTGGTTCGAGTTCCATGGGACCACTCTAGATCCGGGACCGGTCCCGGACCCGCGCCGGACCCCGCCGGCTCTACCTGCCGAAGCGCAGGACGAAGGCCTTCATCAGGTTGGCCGGCTCGGTGACGATGGATGCGTCGATCGCCGCGATGACGTCGTCCAGGGCGTCGGGATCGAAGTAGCCGTACTCGCGGTAGATGCGGATGCGGGTCAGGATGCCGGCGTTGGTCAGTTCCGGATGGAATTGCGTCGCGTAGACGTTGTTGCCGACCCGGAACGCCTGCACGGGACAGTTCTGCCCGGTCGCCAGCAGGACGGCGCCGGGCGGCGGCTCTGAACAGGCCTCTTTGTGCCCGACGAAGGCCTGGAAGGTGGGCGCGAGCGCGGCGAACAGCTGGTCGGCTGCGCCTGCCTCGGTGAGGGAGATCCAGGTCGGCCCGGCCTCCTCGGACCAGGTGCGGTCGAGCCTGCCGCTCAGATGACTGGTGAGCAGTCCGACGCCGTAGCAGGCACCGAGGAAGGGGAAGTCCCGGGCCAGCACCTGGTCGAGGAGGGCGGCCAACTCGGCCTCGACGCGGCGTTGCACGGACGACTTGACCTCGGCGGGATCGCTCGCGTTGAAGGGGCTGCCGCCCACGATGATGCCCGAGTATCCGTTCAGGTCGATCGGCGGCATCGGCGCAGCCTCGAGCCGCACCCGGTGGAGCTGGTCGGGTTCCAGATCGCCGGCCGCGAGGAAGCCGGCGTACTCGTCATCGGCGGCTTCGTCCTCAGAACGGGTGGCGAGCAGCAGGAAGGGCTTCACAGCATCATCGTAGTGGCGGGCCTCGGTAGACGCGGCTCCGGCTTCGACCTGGCTGTGAGCGCGTCGAAGACCTGGTCTCCCCCTGCACCAGGAGCTGCTGCATCTGCGCGGCGTCGAATGCGAACCCCACCACCGACCTATGCGGGTGCGCCGGCGATGTTGACCATCCAGCTCACGCCGAATTTATCGACGCACATGCCGAAGCTGTCGCCCCACGGCGACGGCTCGAGCGGCATGACGACGGTGCCCCCGGCCGCGAGCTTGTCCCAGTAGCCGCGCAGCACCGGTTCGTCGTCGCCGCTGAGCGACACGGAATAGTTGGTGCCCGGACGGTACTCCAGCCGGTTCGGAGTGTCGGAAGCCATCAGCACCAGGCCGTCGTCGGTGGTCAGCATGGCGTGCATGATCTTGTTCTGCTCAGCCTTGTCGTCGCTCGCCTCGAACTCGGCGAACGTGCTCAGCGTCAGCTCGCCGCCGAACACCGTCCGGTAGAACTCCATCGCTTCCCGGGTCGTATCCCGGAACCCCAGGTAGGGATTGAGTTGGGTCGTCATGGTGGAGCCTCTTTCTATCATGGGGCGAATGCTCCGATTATCGGCCCAACCCCGCGCCAGCACGAGGCGTGCGGGGAAGTCTTCTACGCTGGGACCATGGACTCCCCCAGGGCCGCCCTGCTGCGGCCGATTCTCACCCTCACCATCAACCCCGCTCTCGACGTGAGCACGTCAACCGAGCACGTGGTCAGCGAGCACAAGATGCGCTGCGGCCGGTCCCGCCTCGACCCGGGCGGCGGCGGCGTGAACGTGGCTCGGGTAGTGCAACGTCTCGGCGGGCAGGCCCTGGCCGTGTACACCGCGGGCGGCCCCACCGGGGAGGCCTTCCGCCGGCTGATCGAAGCCGAACGCATCCCGACCATCGCGGTGCCGATCCACGGCAGCACCCGCGAGAGCTTCACCGTCGACGAGTCGGGCACCGGCAAGCAGTTCCGTTTCGTGCTGGAAGGCCCCGAGCTCAGTGAAACCGAGTGGCGGGCCTGTCTCGCGGTCGTCGGAGAGTCGATTCCGGTCGGCGGCTATGTGGTCGCCAGCGGCAGCCTGCCGCCGGGAGTCCCGGATGATTTCTACGCCCGGGTCACCCGTCTGGCGCACGGGCGCGACGCCCGCTGCATCGTGGACACGTCCGGTCCCGCGCTCGCGGCCGCGCTCGACGAGGGGGTCTACCTGGTCAAACCGAGCGGGCGTGAGCTGGGAGAGCTCGTCGGCGCAACCCTCGACACCGAACAGAGCAAGATCGACGCGGCCGCCGAGCTCGTCGCCCGCGGGTCCGCGGAAGTCGTCGCGCTGACACTCGGCGGAGCGGGAGCCGTGCTCGCCTCGGCGAGCGGGATCATCCGTCTGGGGGTGCCGCAGGTCACGGTGCAGAGCACCGTCGGGGCCGGCGACAGCTTTCTCGGTGCGTTCGTGCTGCGGATCGCGCAGGGGTTCCCGGTGGACCGGGCGTTCCGGGCCGCCGTCGCCGCCGGCAGCGCCACCGCGATGACACCGGCCACGGAACTCTGCCACCGGGTCGATGTGGAACGCCTGGAGGCCGAACTGGTGGCACTCGCGTGAAGCTCACCGACATTGACCCGCCCAGCCGCAGCTTTTCCCGGTGGCTCACCGACGAAGAGGTGGGGCAGGTGCTCGCCTCCAGCCGCGGCTGGAGGCTTGCGCCGGACGGCGGCGTGATGGCCGGCAAGATTCGCAAGACCCGGATCGCGCCGTCTCTGACCGCGCTCGGCGCCACCGCGGCCGCCGAGCGGTGGATCAGCCGCGCGGCGGCGCCCGGCAGGGACGGCAGCGGCCCGACGCACATCATGTGGGGTATCTTCAACGCCCGAACGGACGCCGAGATCGCGGCTAAAGTCGATTCATGACCGCTGACGCTGCCACCGGCACCCGCACCCCCCGCACCTCGATCCCCCGCTTGATCGGCCGATTGGCTCTGGGAGCGTTCCTGCTCTTCGCCGGGATCAGCCACCTCGCCTGGAACCGTGAGGCGTTCCTCGCCCAGGTGCCCACCTGGTTGCCGCTTGAGGGTGATTTCGTCGTGGTTGCGTCGGGCCTGGTCGAGATCGCTCTGGGCCTGTCGCTGCTGCTGCTGGCCAGGCGCAAGGTGCAGGTGGGTTGGGTCGTGGCCCTGTTCTTCCTGGCAATCTTCCCCGGCAACATCTCCCAGTTCGTCACGGCTGCCGATTCGTTCGGCCTGGATTCGGACCTGTCCCGTGGCATCCGCCTGCTCTTCCAGCCGGTGCTCGTGGCGTGGGCGCTGTGGTCGACCGGTGCGTGGCGCGCCTGGCGGGCACGCCGTGCAGCGTAAGTGATACCCCATGGGGTATGTTGGGCGGACGAGTTCAACGAAAGGGTTCAACGGATGTGCCGTCAAGTTACGTGTAAGAAGTGTGGAAAAACGACCTGGGCCGGGTGCGGCCAGCACGTCGACCAGGTGATGCGAGGCGTTCCGGGTGCACAGCGGTGCCGCGGACACGAGAAAGACGCCCCGACCCCCGGCTTCTTCGCGCGGCTCTTCTCCCGCAGCTGAGTCCGGAGTCAGTAGTCGCTGGCGGACAGGTCGGTCGCGGCGTCGTGCTTGAGCTTCAAAAGGGCGAGGTCGATGTGCAGAAACACCTCGGTGCGGGCCTCCCGCCGGGCCTCGTAATCGGGGTCATGCCAGTCGATGTTCAGCCTGATCAGGCGTGACGACACCGCGTCACTGACCTCGTCGCTGGCGGCCCGCTGGGCCCGCCGCACGAGACGCGCGACCTTGTCGTCGTCGGCGGCCACGGCCTCGAGGGCCTCGGCGAGCTTCTCGTGCACGCGTCGGCGCAGTTTGAGCTGAGTGATGTCGCGGCGCTGGTCTTCCGTGAGATCGGAGGTCCACCGTGACCTGGCCAGCTCTGTGCGCAGGTCCTTGACCCGGCGGGCGTACTGCTCGTTCTGCCGGGTGAGCAGGTGCAGCTCGTGCCGGGCGGTCGCCGCGTAGCGTTCCGGATCGTAGTCGGCGTGATCGCCGAGAGCGCCCACGATGATGTCGTTCTTCACCGCCATCCGGACGGCGGAAAGCGCGATCTTGAGCCCCTCGTCGACGATCACCTTAATTGCGGCCACGCTACAAAATCTTACTGTGCGGGCCTGCCGAAATCAGGGCTCCCCCTGTCGCGGTAGGGCCCTGCGCGGAGCTTAACGCGAGCGCACCGGCGACGAGAGCGGCGTGATGTAGGAGAACCCGGTGCTGTTGTTCTTGGTCATCGAGAGCACCAGCTCCATGTGCGGCTCAAGCGCGGTGACCTTGTCGAGCGGGGAACCGATGATGAGCTGGAAGCCCAGCCCCTTCCACGCCGACACGGCACGGCCGGCGAACTCGGAGTCCGATTTCACGAAGCCCTCATCGAGGAAGACCGGCGCGAAACGCGGGCGGGTGCGACTCTCGTCGCCGAGCTGGAACCGCAGGGCGGCTCCCACGACGAACGCCACCAGTTCCTGGGACTCGCCACCGCTCTTGCCGCCGAGCGACGAGTAGGTGCTGACTTCCACGCCCTCCGGGGTGGTGCGCACGGCGGTGATCTCCACGTGCCGACGCACGTCGAGCAGCAGATCGCGCTGGGATTCCTGGCGCGGACCGTCGGCGGACTTGCGGATCAGGTTCATGAACGCCTGCAACCGGGTGAACCGGCTTTCGGTCTGCTCGTCGGTGAAGGCATCCGTGGATCCGGAGGACAGCACCTTGAGTTCCGTGCGAAAGGCGGTGGCGTCGTCGCGGTGGAGGCGACGCAACACGATCTTGAGGCGGTCGCGCCCGGCTCCGAACGGCAGTGTGGTGAGGATCTCGTTGATGGGACGGAGACGATCTTCGATTTCCTCGATGGAGGAGGTGAATGCCCCGACCAGGGGAACCAGGTCCTGGCCGCTCCAGAGCGCGAGGCGGCGCTTCCACTCCTGGCGCCGATCGTGCAAGCCGAGTGTGTAGACGGCGTCAAGGATGTCCCGGTAGCTCGGGTAGGAATCGAGCGAGACGCCGATGTTCGGGTCGGGCCAGCGGCTCTGAAAGGTCTCGAAGATGCCGATCAGGGTGTTGCGGGCGCCCGCGGCGCTGTCCCGGTCCTGGCTGGACTGCTCGGTGAGGCGCTCGCGCAGCCGCCTGATGGCCCCGTCGAACGCGTCGAGGTCGTGCTGGTCGGCGACAGCCGCGAACTGGGCGTCGAGGTGGGTGGCGTGCTCCTCCGACAGGGACAGCGCGGCCTCCGAGGCACCGTCGATGCGGTCGAGGCGGCTGCTTACCGCATCCTGCCGGTCCACGAAGCGGCCCTGCTCGGCGACGAGGGCCTGCAGGGCAACCTCCGTGGCGTGCTTCAGCTTCTGGGCTGTTTCCAGTTCGGCGGCCAGACGCTCTTCCTCGTCTTTCAGGGCGCGCAGCACGTCACTGTCGGCGAGCACGCGCTCGCGCTCGGCCCGCTTGTCAGTGATGCGGACATCCGCGGCTTGCACGTCGATGGCCGGCCAGGCCGCGTCAACGACGAACTGGTGTGCGGCCCTGCGGGCCCGGAGGTCGGCGAGACTCGCCCCATGCGCAAAGGCTTCACGCGCCAGGCTGTCGGCCTCCAGCCGCAGGCGGGCCAGCTCCTCGTCGATGTCGTGCAGGCGGGTGCGGCTGGAGAAGCCGATGATCGACTTCTGGTCGCTGTTCCAGCCATGGGCGCCGCGGGAACCGTTGCGGGTCTGCCCACTCGGGGTGACCCTCGGGCCGTCCCCGACGAGGTCGGCGGCCGTGGCGACGCACTCCGCGTCGAGGTTCGCGGCCTGTACCCGGTCCCGTACCCAGCCACTGAAGGGCGAGTCCTTGAAGACGAGCTTTCCCGACACGAAGCGCGGGTCACCGTCGATCTGCTCGTGCGAGCGCAGCGGCACCCCGTCGAAGTGGATGCGCACGGGGATGCGGAGCGGGTCGATGGCCAGGCTGAGCGCGCGCAGACGAGTCTCGTCGACGAGCAGGACGCGCACGACGGAGGCCAAGGTGACCTCGGCCGCCTGGCGCCAGGCGTCCTCGCCGGGGGCCAGATCGATCAGTTCGGCAAGGAAGGGCAGCTCCTCAACGGGGATGCCCGACGCCTCGGCGATCAGCAGGCGTGCGCTGTGCAGGTGCTGGGGAACCAGACTCGCCCGCCCGGACAGGAACTGGTGCTCCTGCCCCAGGGTGCGGAGGTTCTCCTCGACCGGATAGGCCGTGCGTTGCAGCGCGCTTCTCTTGTTCTCGAGGTCGGTCTCGGCAGTGGGAAAGCCGGACAGGAACGCGTCGGCCGCGGCGCGGGTCCGATCGAAGTCGTCGCCGGAGTCGATGGAGAGGCCGAGAGGCCGGATGCGCTCGTCGAACTTGGAGCGCTCGGCGGCCACGTCGTCGCGTTTGTCGGTGAGCTGGCCAAGCTCGTTCTGCAGGCTGACGAGCACGTCGCCGCCGTTGTCACGCTGCTGGCTCTGTAGGTCGGCGACGCGCGCTTTCAACGCGGTCTCGGCATCGCGGGCCGTCGTGGAGCGAAGCTGGGTGTCGCGCCGCTGCACCCGGTTGACGTCGGCGGCTTCCTCGAGCAGGCTCTGCTCCGTGCGGAGCTGCCACAGCACGAACGGCGTGTCGCCGGAGCGGTGCACGCCGAAGGTGTCGATCAGGTCGGCCTTATCGGTCGCCGTCTCGTAGACGCGGTGCAGGACGGGCAGGCGTTCCAGCACCTTGGCCTTCTGCGCCTCGGCGACCATGGCGCCGTAGGACCGTTCGAGGTCTTCGAAGTGGGCGACGGCCTTGTCGGCGGCCGCGTAGGTGGACGGTTCCTCAAGCACCATCGACTTGTAGAGCCCGTCGACCGTCTTGACCTGCTGGCCGGCCTGGATGCGTGCGAGCAGCCGGAGCGCCTTGCCGCCCTCGCCGTTGGCGCCGATGCCCAGGCGGGTGTACAGGGTCTGGGCGAACGCCGCATAGGTGTCGAAGACATCCAGTCCGGGGAACCGGGATTTGAGGGCGCGCTTGTCGAACCGGGACTCGGTCACCTCGGCCAGGTCGCGCAGGTCGAGGTATCCGTCGATCGTGGCCATCTTCATGGTGATGTCGGCGAACCGGGTGCCGCCACGGGGCACGAAGTAGGCCCGCAACACGGTGAAACGGCGCTGGTTGTCGTCGATGAAGGTCATCGACACGGCACCCCAGGTGGACTCGTGGGCACCGCGGAGCACCTGGTCCTGCAGCTCCCCCGTGCCGGCCTCCCGGTTGGCGTCGGTCTTGCCCTTGAGGTAGGTCATCAGGCTGCGCTGGTCGGCGCTGCGCGCCCGCCCGGAACCGGCGTCGTTGGAGGCGCCGTTGAAGGGGGTGTCCGACGGCATCATCAGGGCGAGGTAGGCGTCGAGCAGGCTGCTCTTGCCGGTTCCGGACGCGCCGGACACCAGGGTGGCGCTGGGCGCGAAAGCAACCTCGTGGTGGCCCTGAAAGCCGCCCCAGTTCACCATCTGGAACGACTCGGCGCGCCACTGCGTGGTGCCTTCGGTGAGGCCGTCGACATAGAAGAGCGGGGAATCGTTCATGACAGGGCCTCCGGCAGGGCTTCGGACAGGAGAGGCAGATCGTCAAGATCGGTGGCTTCCGGGCCGGGATCAGCGTTCTGGGTGACCAGCCACTCCAGCAGTTCGCTCAGCCGTTCCACCGGCAGCAGCACCTCGATCACGGCGGAGATGCGGAATCGGTCGGGGTCGCTGGTCTTCAGCAGCACCCGCGCCTTCGCGAGGCTGTCGACGGCGGCCGTGGCCTTTCGGGCGTCGCCCCAGCGGTCGGTGGCGTGTTCGGGCCGGAAATGGCCGACGTTCTCCACCAGGTTGTCGCGGTCCACGATAACGATGTCGTGGCCGTTGGCACGCTCGCTGCGGAACCGCTGCCGCAGCAGCACGAGCAGAATGGTCTCCTCCCGCGTGTAGGACACGTCGTGCAGCAGGGTCGGGAACCGGTCTCCGCCCTCGGCTACCGCCTGCCGTTTGAATGCCACCTCGTAGTGCAGGTCGACATGCAGATCGAGGAACATGTCGTTCAGGCGCGATTTGAGCAGGCTCTGGGAGCGCAGCAGCGTCTGCCATTCGGCCGGCTGCAGCGCGGCGGAGATGTAGCGGTGCTTCAGCAGCAGCACCAGGGTGCGACGCTGCTCTACGGTGAGTCCGCCCTCGTCGCCCTCGAAGAGGGAAAAGCTGGGCGAATCGATGTCGGGGTGCTCGGCGGTGGGCTCGTCAGTCATTGTCGGATCCGTAGTTCAGGGCGGACAGCGCCGCAGTTTCGTCGTCGCTGAGCATGATTCGGGGCACCTCGAAGCTGCGGGTGGAGCCGTCGGGTCGCACGGTTTCGAAGCGTTCGAGCGTCTGGGACCGGCTGACCGCATCGATCTGGGTGGCGATCTGAAGCATCCCCAGGATCTCGACCGGGCGGCGCAGGGTGACGTCGAGATCGTTGAAGGCGTCACCGACGGATGCGGCGTCGCCGTGGTTGAAGGCCGTCACGATCGCGTCGCGCAGCTCCCCCAGCAGCGGGCCGCCCTGCGTGCGCATCTCGTCGAGACTCGGTGGCGGCGGGGCGTCGTCGGAGACATCCTGCAGCTCGGGCGGCGCGCGGTGGGCGCCCGGGTCGTAGAAGCGTTCGCGGAGGTGCGGGGCGTCGAGGGTTCCCGGCATGAGTTCGGCGGTGACCGTGGAGCGGGGCCCGGCGGTCTGCATCCAGGTCGCGAGTTCCTTGTTGATCTCGCGCAGCAGGCGTTCGAGTTCGCGGTCCTTGACCACGTCGTGGTTGACGATGTGCTCGCGCAGGGTGGTCGTCAGCCCGTTGCGCTGGGTGAGCACGTCGTCGATGCCCTTGCGGATCAGGCGCACGGTGCCCATGAAGCTGCGGCGGTCGGTGGCGCTGAGTTCGAGGGCGAACGGATGCAGCAGGATCGTCTCCAGGTCGTCCCCCAGCTCCCGCAGCAGGTCGTCGTTGCGCAGCAGGGTGAAGGCCCCCTCGAAGGCGCGACCTTCCGGGGTCGAGGTCATCAGGGCATCCGTTTTCGCGAGGTACTCGTCGAGTACCTCGCTGATCGGGCGTTCCTCACCGCGGAAATCGTTGACGATCTGCCGGTGCATGGCGGCGACGGATTCCTCGACGCGTTTGAAATCGCTGGGCAGCTGGCCGATCAGGTCGACCAGGTCGGCGTAGCCCTCACGCATCTGCTCGTTCGAGACGGGCGCGATCTCGCCGCCGGCTGCGAGGCGGTCGCGCTCGGCGGCGTTCTCGGCGATCGCCCGGTCGAGGCGACGGATGCGCTCCTCCCGATCAGGGTTGGCCTGCGTGGCGCGGTGACGCACCGTGTCGACGATCGTGGTGAGACGGGATTCGCTGATCAAAGCCCGATCGCGGGACAGGCTCTCGACCAGGAGCAGCGCCTCGAGTGCGTGCGAGGTGAGCGAGTAGTGTTCTTCGTCGCCCTCCCCCGTTTCGCGGAAGAGCCACTGGTCGTTCATCCACTGCACGCAGAGAGCCCGACCGGTCTTGCCCGGCACATCGCTGCCGACCGAGCGCAGGTCGGCAAGGTAGGCGTCGACCTGAATGTGCAGCAGATCGGCCCGCACGCTGCGCCGGTCGCGGCTGAAGGAGGACTTGAACACGAAGAGCACGAACGGCGCCCACTTCCGGTCCAGCAGGCGCAGGGTGGGTTTGTCGAAGGCTTCGCGCACCCGCGCCAGTTCACCCGCAAGCTCGCTCATATAGAAGTTCCTTCCCGGGCCTCCTCAAGGGTAACGGTCCTCGCGTGCGGGCCGGCACGCGGGCAGGCGCTCGTGGCGCGTGTGAGACTGTCAGGACAAGCTGAAGGAGCGACACGTGACCGACCCGCGCGCGAACATGGAGGGCAACAACCTGCTCAATCTCGGTGCGCCCCACCTGGACTGGTCGAAGACGCCCGGCCGGGTGCCGGGTTTCTGGGTGTCGGTCGTCAGCGTCGTCCTCGCGGTGCTGCTGCCGTTTCCCGCGCTGTTCGTTGCCCTGATCGGGCTTTCCCTTTCACTGCGGGCTTTCAGTGTGATCCCGGCCGGCGCCCGAGGGCGAGGGCTGGTGCTCGCGTCGCTGGCCCTGTCGGGAGTCGCGATTCTGGCTGTCGTCGTGCGGCTGGTTCTGGTCTTCGTCTAGCCGTCGTGTTCCAGCCGTCGTGTTCCAGCCGTCGTGTTCCTCTCCGCGTCCTGAACGAATTCGACGGAGATTCTGGCCGAAATGTCCCAAAACCCGGCCGAAAAGCACTTGTGCTCCAAAATCTCCGTCGAATTGGTTCACCACGTCACGGCTTCAGCCGACCCATCCCGGGGAGGAAGCGGCCGGCGCGGGCGCCGTAAGCGGCGTAGTCCGGGTGCTCGGCCACGAGCATCCGCTCTTCCCAGCGTGCCTTGCCCGCCAGCAGCAGAACGAGGGCGAGCCAGGCTACGAGATGCCAGACCGATGCGCCGAGCAGCACGAGCCCAAGGCCGCAGATCATCACACCGGTGTAGATGGGGCTGCGCACAAGACCGTAGACACCAGTGGTGACCAGTGGCGCGTGTTCCCGCGGAATCGGGCTCGCGGTGAGGGCCGGTCCGAGGCCGAGCATGCCGAGCACGGCGAAGACCGCGCCGGCGACAGCAAGCACGATCGCGCCAACGACAACGGCGAGGTTCACCGGCCACAGTGTGCCGTGGGGCAGGAGGGCCAGCGCCAGGAGCAGCAGGAATTGGGCCGACACCAGGGCAATTGCGAGCGCACGCTTCATGGCTTGAGGCTACGCCCTGACCTGCCTCGGGTTGCACGTGTTCGCGACCCCGGAGGAGATCGCGGATGTCACGAAGACTGCGGCCGTTACGATCCCGGCCAGCTTCTTGTCCTCGTCGTAGCCGGCCAGTGCCCGACCGCCCTTGTCGGTCTGGGCTCCCGCGAGCACGAGAGGGAGCTTCAGCAGACATTGTGACCCTGAACGCCGGCCCTAGAAGGGCGGTGGGTCGTCGACGGCGCCCGGAGGCTCGAAGGGTATTGCCGGATCGGACCTGTAGTGGAGACCGCTGGGCGCAGTCCAGTGGAGCTCGCCGCCCGGCGACTGGGTCACCGTCCAGTTGGTTTGGGTCTTCAACCGGTGGTCGGGCGCACAGAGGCTGGCGAGGTTGTCGTACCGAGTGATGCCGTCTTCTTGCCATTCGTGGCTGTGGTCCATCTCGGCGCGGGCCGCCGGTCGGTTGCAGCCGGCGAATCGACAGGTTTCGTCTCGAATCACAAGGAGCCGCCGGAGGTCCTTCGGCACCCGGTACTGATGTCGGCCGACCGACAGCATCACGCCGGTCTCGGGATGGACCAGGATGCGAGTAAAGCTCGGCGCTCCGGCCGCCAGTTCCCGGGCCGTCTCGGGGTCGATCGGCCCGCACCCCTCAAGGTGACCCGGCTCGTCGCTGCGGCCGAGGAGGGTGAGCACCGGCACCGTCACGTTCACGGTGGCGCGGATGCCCCGGCCGAGCCCCGCGGGGGTGACGCCGTCGACCACCAGTGCCGCAAAGGCATCCGCTCGGAGCTGGGCCAGAGTGCGGTGCTCGTCGGGGCCCTGCAGACTGGCCGCCATGTCGTTGACTCGGTGGAAAATCGCCTGGGCAACCGGCAGCTGCTGGTAGCTGTGCAGCCACCCCATGCCGTCTGCGGCCGGCTCGAACACGAGGGTGCGGTCGGCCTGGCTCTTGATGCGGCGCACGGTGATCGACTCCGGATGCGACTTCTCCCGCAGGCGGCGAGCCGTGCGGTCGAACTGGGGCACGGTGAGCCGTTTCGCCTGGGGCAGCATCTCGGCCTCGAAGGCGGCGCGGGCCGCCGTCGGAAGAGAATTGGCGTGCTCGATCAGGATCCGCACGTGCGCGTAACTGATCTGGCCGGCCGCGAGGGCATTGCGGCTGGCGGTGAACGTGCCGGTGAGCGCCTCGCTCTGCGCCATCAGATTGGAGGCCGAAGCCTGGGAGATGTGCAACGCACAGGCGAGTTCGGAGATCGCGGTGCGGTAGGCGATCTCAAGGGCGTTCCACCGGGAACCGGCCACGCCGGCCGACACCGAACCGCTGTCGGCCGCGCTGTCGGCTGCACAGTCGGCCGCGCTGTCGGCAGGCGGCGTGAGCCCCTGCTCGACGGCCTCGGCCCGAGCCGTCCGGCGGGCGCGATCACGTTCGGCGGCGAGCTCATTGGACAGGCACCAGGCCCGCACCTCGTCGACCGCCTCGGCCCGCGCCGCCGACGCCGCGGCGAGTAGTCGGTCGGCGGCCGCGGCCGCGGAGACCAGCTCGGCCAGGACGCTCATTCTGCGATCGAGGGAAGCCGCGTCACCGGACGTTTCGGCCGTCACGACGCCGAGCGCGCCACCGTCGTCAAGCTCTTCGATGTCGAAGTCCTCGATGTCAAAGTCCTCGATGTCGCTGAGATCGGCCAGGTTTTCCATACCCCGATTTTAGCACTGATGGAATCTCAGTTCTAGTAATACGCCGAAAATGTACGTTACTTTTCGAATATGTTGACCATCAGTACCAGCCCGAGGCCACCGACTTGTACCACGCTCCACAGGGGTCGCCGTAGCGCTCCGCGATGTAGTTCAGACCCCAGGAGATCTGGGTGGCCGGGTTGGTCGCCCAGTCGGCGCCGGTCGAGGCCATCTTGCTGCCGGGCAGGGCCTGCGGGATGCCGGTGGCACCGCTCGAGGCGTTGTAGGCGTTGACGTTCCAGCCGGACTCCTTGTTCCAGAGGCTGACCAGGCATCCGAGCTGGTCGGCGCCCCAGCCGTACTTGGACGCCATCATGTCCCGGGCGATCGCCTGGGCTCCGCTGGGGTTCGTGGGGGCGGCGGGGCGGGGCGGTGCCGGGGCGGGAGCGACCGGCTTGGGTGCTGCCGGCTTCGGAGCCGCCGCCTGGGCCGCAGCCTGCGCCTGGGCATCCGCGGCAGCCTGAGCATCCGCGGCAGCCTGAGCAGCTGCGGCAGCCTGACCAGCAGCCGCTGCCGCAGCCGCGGCCTGCTCCGCGGCGATGCGATCGGCCACAGCGGTCGAGGCCTTCACGACCTCGGCTTCGGCAGTGACCTGCTCCACAAGATCGAAAACTCGCTCGGGGGCCAGAAGCGTGTACTCGCTGAGCGAGGCGACGGCGCTCGAGAGGGCCGAGACATCCGTCTTGCCCTGGGCCGCCGCAATCACGCCGGTGGCACCGGCAAGGGTGGTGCGGGCGCTCGCGGAGGCGTGGGCCGGGACGACTCCGTCGAGACTGCCTGCCTGCTCGGGATGAGGGCCGGTGGCGGCTGCCAGAGCTGCGGTGGCAATGATGCGTTTCTTTTGCTCGTCCGCGGCAGCCTGCGACGCAGACTGGGCGGAGAATCCACTGCCCACGATGGCGCCGACGGCGATGACGGCGCCGGCCACGAGTAGGCGGCTTCGTCCACGCCGGCGACGCGTTTCCTGATGGCGGGTGAGTCCGACGTCGCTGCCGATCGCGGCTGCCGCACGGACCGGAATGGCGTCTGATTCAGGGTTTGAACTGGGGAAAAGGTCGGACAAAGGGGAAGACGAGTCTGAGTTTGGCATAACTTTCACTGGGCGAATCGCGCGCGCGGCTGCGCTTACGGTTCTTTTTCGACGTTCCACGGTCGGGGACCCGGCCGGGCGAACCTTCAAGACTGCCCGGGATTTCTGGACATATCCTCATTTTTAGCTGGCAAAGCACTGGCAAAGCAGGGTGGCGGGATTGCCCAAAAGTCGACCTGGTGGGCCGAAATCCGGATGGTCGTGATGCAATGGTCCGTGATGTCACAACGCACCGCCCCACCGCACCGCTTCGTCTATTCGGCCGATGGAGTCAACCTGGCCACCTACGAATTCGGAGATTCGAGCGCCCCCACCGTGCTCGCCGTGCACGGCTTCGCCTCCAGCGCCGTCGCCAATTGGCACGTCACCGGCTGGACGCGCGATCTCATCCGCGCCGGCTTCCACCTGATCGCGATCGACCAGCGCGGGCACGGCCTGAGCGACAAGCCCCGCTCCCCCGCCGACTACACGATGGAGGCGTTGGTCGACGACGTGTTGCAAGTACTCGACGCCTACCTGCTCGACGAGGTCGCCTACGCGGGATACTCCCTCGGCGCCCGTGTGGGCTGGCAGGCCGCCCGCGAACTGGAGGGACGCATCTCGCGGGCCGTGCTCGGCGGCATACCCGACGGCGACCCCCTCAGACGCTTCAAGGTCACGGATGCCCGCGCTCATATCGAGCACGGCACCGAGGTCGCCGACCGCCTTACCGGCGCCTACCTGACCATGGCCCGCGCGCTGCCCGGCAACGACCTCAAAGCCCTCGTGGCCCTCGTCGAGGGAATGCGCGGCGGCCCGCAACCCGGCGCCGACAACGCGCCGACTCAGCCCGTGCTCTTCGCCACCGGGACCAAAGACAGCATCCTCGAGGCCTCCAAGGTACTCGCCGCGGCCACGCCGAGCGGAGGATTTTTCGAGATCCCCGGGCGCAATCACTTCAACGCCCCGACGTCACGCGCGTTCCGGGAGGCGGCGATCGAGTTCTTCCGGAGCGGGAGCAGCAGCAGCGGGAGGGTCGAGGTCCCCCTACTCTGCTAATCTGCGCTCATGGGGGCAAAGACTTTCGATCGCGGCGTCGGCGTCGTCATCGGGCTTGTGGCTGGAGGTGCAGCGACCCTCCTCTGGTTTGTCGTCGCCGCCGGAACGCCGACGGCGGGCGAAATGCCCTCCCAAGGGCTGCTGCTCGGGATGTGGCGGGTGTTTTATGACTTGGCGGCACCGACGCCGCGGATCATCCTCGGCGCCGTTGCTCTGGCTTTCCTCTTCGCCGCAGGAATTGCAATGCTCGAACGAGGAACGTCGAGCAAGGCCCGTCGGTCTTTGAACCAGCGCACCACTCCCCTCTCGGCGGGAATCGTGATGGCAAGAACGCGCGGAGTCTTCGCCGGCGCCGTGACCGTAACCGTTCTGGTGCCTGCGCACAACGAAGAGGCATCGATCTTCGCGACACTGTCATCGCTGCTCGCCCAGTCGCACCGCCCGGAACGCGTCGTGGTCGTGGCGGATAACTGCACCGACGGGACCGTCGACATTGCCCGATCGCTGGGGGTGGAAATCTTCGAATCTCGCCGGAACACATTCAAGAAAGCCGGGGCGCTCAATCAAATCCTGAAGGTGCTCCTACCGGGCCAGGGCGACAACGACCTCATCATGGTCCTGGATGCCGACACACGTCTCGACGACGGCTTCCTGGAAGCCGCCGTTGGTCGCTTCACCAGCGATCGTGCGCTGATGGCGGTCGGTGGGTTGTTCTACGGAGAGGAAGGTTCCGGGCTTCTCGGTCAGTTCCAGCGCAACGAGTACATTCGGTACTCCCGTGACATTCGCCGTCGCCGGGGCCACGTCTTCGTGCTCACGGGCACCGCTTCGCTATTCCGGCCCGTCGCCTTGCGTACGGTGGCTGAAAGTCGCGGCGACACGATTCCCGGTGCCAGCGGGGATGTCTATGACACGGCTGCGCTCACGGAAGACAACGAGCTCACCATTGCCCTGAAGTCGCTGGGCGCGCTCATCATCTCTCCCTCGGAGTGCACGGTGGTCACCGAGGTAATGCCAACCGTTCGCACTCTGTGGGTGCAACGCCTGCGCTGGCAACGGGGCGCGTTGGAGAACATCGGGGCATACGGCGTCTCACCCTCCACCTTCCGGTACTGGGCTCAGCAGTTGGGCCTGGGCTACAGCGTCATCGCGCTCAGCGCGTTCCTGCTGCTCGTGCTTGTGACGCTTCTGGCGATCGATTCGTGGGTCTGGTTTCCGTTCTGGCTGGGCCTCGGTCTCGTATTCATCGCCGAACGTGTCGTGTCGGTCTGGGGGGGCGGTCTACGGGCACGCCTGCTGGCGCTCACGCTTTTCCCCGAGCTGATCTTCGATGTGTTCCTAGACCTCGTCTACGTCAAGGGGATCATCGACATCACCTTGGGCCGGCAGGCACAGTGGGGCCATGTCATCCACTCCGCACCCAACGACGAACCGCGAAGGGTGGCCTGATCCATCATGGTCGATGCTCTCCACGCCCTGGTTCCGGTCGGAATCCTCCTTCCGTCAACGGTGCTTCAATCGGACGAATTCGCCATCCTTGCGGCGTTCGTCGCCATCAATACGGTCATGTTCGCCGCACTCGCGGTCGCGAAGATCCTCCCGAAGGTACACCCCACGGATTGGTTTCGCGGACGCAACCGCCGGGCTACAACCAGGAGTATCCATCCGGACGAACGCCTCTAGCGTCGAACGCCTGAGCCCTCAGGCGGCCGCGGCCGCCTGACTGGTGAACGCAGCACGACGGTCGAGGTGGATCCCGGCGAGCATGCACCGCACTGAGCCGCCGGCGAGTTCGATCGTGGGCACGTCAAGCGGCAGGATCGTGCAGCTCTGCTCGATGATCCGGCGCTGCTCGGCAGTCAGACTGCCGAGGGCGCGGCGGGAGAGCGCCAGCATTCGTCCGTTCCGGCCGTGCAGTTCGATCGCGTTGCCGGCGTAGTTGCGGATCTGATCGCGGTCGAGGGTGAGCACCTGCCGATCCTGCGCCGCCAGGCGCTCCACGACGTGGCTGCGCCGGGCCGGCGACTCGATCAGGTCGAGACCGACCAGGGCGAAGTCCGTGGCGATGCACATCATGACGTTGGTGTGGTAGATCGGCGTGCCGTTCTCGTCAGACGCGTCGAAGACGATGGGCTCGTAGCCGAAGTTGGTGCAGAACCGTTCGAGCGCGATCGGGTCGGCCCGCCGCGACCGGGCCACATAGGCGATGCGCGCCGCATGGTCGAGAACCATGGCGCCGGTTCCCTCGAGGAAGACGTCGTCGAGTTCGAGACCGGAGTAGTCGACGACATCCTGCACGCGGTAGCGCTGCTTGAGCATCTCGACGATGTCACCCCGGCGCTCGGTGCGCCGGTTCGGCGCGTGCATCGGATAGAGCGCCACGTGACCCCCGGCGTGGGTCGAGATCCAGTTGTTGGGGAACACGCTGTCGGGGCGGCCCGGCCCGTCGTCATCGAACAGGTGCACCGCGATGCCCTGCGCCTCCAGGGTGCCTGCGACCTGGGTCACCTCGGCGTAGGCGGCCTCGGCCACCAGGGCGGCGTCGTGCCCGGCGTCCCGTGACTGGAAAGCGTTGTCATGGGCCGTCTCGGGGTTCGGCGAGAAGAAATGTGGCCGGATGAGCACCACGGCCGACGGGGCCTGCACGGACACCGGGGTCAGACGAGAACGGGCGCGCCCGCGGTGACCAGACCGAAGAGGTCTTTCGGGTCATCGGGGTCGGCGACGAGGTCGATGTCGGTGTAGAACGAGGTCTGGTCGACGGCATCCTGCAGAAAGCGGAGCGCCGAGAAGTCCTCGATGGCGAAGCCCACGGAGTCGAAGACCGTGATCTGCTCTGCCGAGGTGCGGCCGGCGGCCTCGCCGAGAAGCACCTGCCAGATCTCGGTGACCGGGAATTCGGGGTGCATCTGCTGGATTTCGCCCTCGATACGGGTCTGCGCGGTGAATTCCACGAAGACGTCGGCGCGGTGCAGGATGCCCGCGTCGAGCTCCGTCTTGCCCGGGCAGTCGCCGCCGATGGCGTTGATGTGCACGCCGGGGCCGACCATGGCGTCGGTGAGTACGGTGGCATTCGTCTTGTCCGCGGTGCAGGTCGTGATGATGTCGGCGCCGGTCACGGCATCCGTCGCCCCGGTGGCGACCATGATCTCGAAACCGAGCGGAGCCAGGTTGCGCACGAATTTGGCGATGGCATCGGGATCGGTGTCCCAGACGCGGAGCCGGTTGATGCCGAGGAGCCCGCGGAAGGCGAGCGCCTGGAACTCCGACTGGGTGCCCGTGCCGATCATGGCCATGGTGTGGGCGTCGGGGCGGGCCAGCGCGCGGGCGACCATGGCCGAGGTCGCGGCGGTGCGGAAGGCCGTGAGCACGGTCATCTCGGACCAGAAGGTGGGGTAGCCGCTCTGCACGTCGGCGAGGACGCCGAACGCGGTGACGGTCTGCAGGCCCCGCGACGGGTTCGACGGATGACCGTTGACGTACTTGAAGCCGTAGGTGACGCCGTCGCTCGTGGGCATGAGTTCGATCACGCCGAGCGGTGAGTGGCTGGCCACGCGCGGCGCCTTGTCGAAGGTAGGCCAGCGGCGGAAGTCCCGTTCGAGGTACTCGACCATGTCGGTGAGGATGCGTTCCACACCCGTCGCGGCGGCCCAGCGGTTGATGTTTCCTACGTCTACAAAGCGCACCACGTGCATCTCCCCTCGTTCAGGTTTACAACCATATGCATGGGCGATGTGCAGCCGCCATTCGATTATTGCCGCATTCTGTCCAGATGACTATGCATTGTGCGCTCTGCATACATACACTATGTGCAATGTATCCCCTCGATGACCTCGACCGCCGCCTGCTCTCCGCCCTCCGCGTGAATGGCCGCGAGCCCGTGGCCAGCCTCGCCCGCGACCTCGGTGTCACCCGGTCCACGGTCAACAGCAGGCTCAAGAGGCTGACCGATTCGGGAACCGTCGTGGGTTTCGGCGTGCGGATCAGGGAGGACCGCGACCCGAACTCGATTCGGGCCATCACCCTGATCGAAGTGGAGGGGCGCGCGATCACGAAGGTGATCCACGCCCTTCGCGGCTTTCCGGAGGTGAAGGCCCTGCACTCGACCAACGGCGGTTGGGACCTCGTCGCCGAGCTGCGCACCGACACCCTGGCCGACTTCGACCGGCTGCTCGGGCAGGTGCGCTCGATCGAGGGCGTGCTCAACAGCGAGACCAGCCTGTTGCTCAGCTCGGTGTCGAGCGAGGAACTGCCGGGCGCCCGCGGGTTGTCGCAGAACTGAGGCTGCCCGCACCTCCGCGCCTCACCCGCGCTACATTCATGCCGGCTTCTTGACGACGCGGCACTTCGAGACCTCCCTGATGGTGCGTGGGCGCACGTTCGTCGACCGGATGCGGGAGGTGGAGGCGGGCTACCGGAAGGTGAGCCGGGAGCTGACGCTGTCGGACTGGAACAATGAGCCCCGCAGCAAGACCGTGCTCGACGGCCTCGCGCGGCTGACCTCGGCGCTGCAGTAGCCTGCCTCCGGGGTGCGGCTAGTCGCGCGTGATCTTCCAGATGCCGTCGGCGAGGTTCTTGTCGGGGTGCTGCACCGTAGCGAACAGCTCCTTCGGGTTCTTGCCGAAGTAGATCCCGGTGGTCTCGGCGCCTTCATCCGTCAGCGAAGCGAAGAGCTCGACGCTGTCGGACGCTCCGTCGTGGTCTCGGTCCTTTTCGGCCCGGAAGATGTCGCTGAAGCTGTTGTCTTCCGTGATCCAGAGGGCGCCGTCGGGGCCCTCGGCAAGGTTGTCCGGGTTGTTGAACCCGCTGACCCCGGCGGCCTTGTCCTCGACCGGCACGTTCACGCCGGCCTCGACGAAGCTGCTGACGGTGAGCTTCGACAGGTCGATCGCGACCACACGCTCCTCGGAAGTGTTGGCCACGTAAAGGGTCTGGCCGATGATCTCGACGTCTTCCGGGCGACCGAATTCGGTGGCGCTCACCGCGTTGGCCGCGGCATCCGCGTCGACGCGCACCTGCGCCTGGTCGAGGGCCACCCATTCGAAGGCGCCGACCTTCTCGGTGAAGGTGGTCTGGTTCCACTTTTGCGCGGCATCCGTCAGCCCGGTGATCTTGAGGGCGTGCAGCTGGCCCTGGGAGAGGTCGCCGCGAACGGTCGGCACGAACTTGAAGATTGAGCCGCCGTTGAGTTCGTCGATGACGATGACGGAGCCGTCGGCCGTGACGTCGATGCCCTCGTGACGTTGCGCTCCGAGCTCGGTGCGCTCCTCGATACGCTCGACCGTGGTCGGGTCGTTCTTCGCGAAGAACAGTTCGAAGACCTTGCCGCCGGTGGTCTCTTCCGTGACGAGGAGGCTGCCCCAGGGGGTCCAGCGGATGCCGTCGAGACGGTTCCAGTCCGCGCGCTGCGCGATGACGCTGACCGCACCGGTCTTCAGGTCGGTCACAGAGACGGCGCCGTTCGAGCCGACCTCGTAGGTGTTGTAGAGGAAGCGGCCGGCCTGGGCACCGGTCTCGTTCTGGGTGTTCATGTCATGCAGGTCGTCGACGCCGGGGTAGACGTCGAGCACGGTTTCGTCGTGCACGAGGGTCTGGGTGAAGCCCTCCGGTAGCAGGTACGGCTGGGTCCAGTCGGTGCTGCCCATGCCGTAGGCGGAACCGGCGAGAGGCACGAAATCGAACGGGCCGGTCGCGGCGAGCGCGGCAGGGGCGATGCCGACGACGGCGGTGGCGGTGAGGGCAAAGACAGCGATCTTTTTGCGCAAGGCGCGACTCCTTCATAGGGGGTAGGTACAACGCCACCCAATCTATGAGCCTCATGCTGACGCCCGGAGGTCTCCCGGTCTCCAGCCGGTGTCGGCCCGGTGAACACTCGGTGCCCCCGTCCAAGCGCGTGACAGGAACCAGACTTCACCCGCCGCTGGGTATTCTGGAGCACATGAAGCTGACAGCACTGGCCACCCTGACCCTGGTGGGGGCACTGGCCTTGAGCGGATGCACCACCGGCGCGCCCGAGACCGACACCACCCCCGCCACCGCCACCGCCACCGCCGCTCCGGCCGACGGGGGCTGTGCCGGCGTGAGCGTCGTCGTCGACTTCGGCGCGCTCGACGCCCCCGAGATCACGGACTGCGTCGACACCGCCACCGCCGAGACGATCACGGCCAGCACGGTCCTGGCGACCGCCGGTGTGGAAACCGAGGGCACCGTGGAGTGGGGCGACCAGGTGGTCTGCCGGGTGGGCGGCCGCCCGGCCGCCGACGAAACCATCAAGGTGGCCGGCGAAACCCCGTTCACCGAAACCTGCGCGACCATGCCCGCCGCTGCCGCTTACTGGGCGCTCTGGGTCAAGCCCACCGCCGACGCGGAGTGGGAGTACGCCCAGGAGGGCCTCGGCAGCCTCGAGCTGGAACCGGGCCAGTCCGTCGGCCTCATCTTCACGACCGGCACCGAGACGCCCACCCCCGGAAGCTAATGCTGCGCTTCCGGTTTTCCCCCCTGCGCTCGGCGGCGCTGCTCGCCGGAGCGTTCGTGGGCATCCGGGTGCTCTACCGGGTGGCCTTCAGCGGGGCATCCGACGGCGGCCTGTTGCTGCTCGACCTCCCGCGCCTGCCGCTCGATGGGCCGTTCAACCACATCGCGTTGTTCGGGCCCGTCACGACCGGAGGCCTCGGCAATGCCGCCCTGAGCGCGCTGCCCTTCGCTCTGGTGATCCTCGGGTTCGGTGTACTCAACGCGCTCGTCGATGTGCGCCGCTTCTTCGCCCGCGGCGCTAACCGGGGCCCGCTGCGCGCCCTGTCGCGGTCGCTCGTGATCGCCTGGGCGACGTTCCCGGCACTGATCGACGCGGTGCGCCGGGTGCGCACGGCCAGTGCGTTGCGCGGCGAACGGTCGGCACCGGCCCTGCTGGTGCCGGTCTTCGAGCAGACCGTGGAACGGGCGCTCGGCCTGGCTGCGTCCATGGAGTCCCGCGGGTTCGCCGCCACGCGGGCGGCAGCCGGCGAGTGTGAGAAGCCGGTCGTGATGACGGATGCCGCACTCGGCTTCGAGGGTGAGCGCTGGCACCTCGAGGGACTCACCCTCGACCTCGCTCCCGGCACGTTGACCGTGATCGCCGGTTCGACCGGATCGGGAAAGACCAGCCTGCTGCACAGCATGAGCGGTCTCTTCCAGCACTTCGCCGAAGGCACCCAGCACGGCTCGATCGAGGTGGGCGGCGCCGACCGCGCCGCCACTCCCCCGCGCGAAACGGCCGGCTTCGTCGGACTTGTCACCCAGAACGTGCGGCTCTCCTTCGTGGCCGAAACCGTGCCGGACGAGATCGGCTTCGCCCTCGCGGTGCGCGGCATCGCACCGGTCCTCGTGGAGCAGCGGGTGCGCGAGGTGGCCGAGCGGCTGGGGATCGAGCATCTGCTCGGCCGCGGTACCTCGGAGCTCTCGGCGGGCGAGGCCAGTCTCGTCGCCATCGGCGCCGCCCTGGTCAACCAGCCGATCCTGCTGCTCGCGGACGAACCTCTGGCCGATCTCGACACCCCGGCCCGGGAGCGCGTGGTGCAGGTGCTCGACCGCCTGGCCCACGAGGCCCAGGTCTGCGTCGTGGTCGCCGAGCACAACACCCGGGAGTGGTCGAAGTCGGCGGATACCTGGCTCGAGCTCCGCGGTGCGCGCGTGCATGCGCTCGGCCCGGGCGAGCGGCCGAGTGCGCTGGTCGCGGCGGAGCAGGCGGCACAGCAGGGTCAGAGCACCCTGACCACCCCCGCCACCGGGCCTGCGGGGCCGCTCGCGAGTATCCGTCACCTCACGGTTCTGCACGGGAGCGAGCGGGCGGTCGACGATGTGTCGCTGGACCTCTACGCGGGCGACCTGGTGGCGCTCGAGGGTCGGAACGGCGCGGGCAAGAGCAGCCTGCTGCGCGCGATCGCCCTTTCGGCGACGCGAGGCAGCGTGCTCGTGGCCGGACGGGACGTGGCGCAGCTGCGCCCCCGATACCGCCGCACGGCCGTGGCCCTGGTGCCGGAGAATTTCGACGATCTGCTCTTCGCCGTCACGGTGGCCAAGGAGTGCCGCCGGGCCGACCGCCGGCTGAAGCCCCCGGCCGGGAAGGGAACCGGGATCGGAACCGCGCTCCGGTTCGCGAACCTGCTCGGGCTTGGCACCGTGGCGGAGGCGGCGCACCTGATGCGGCGGCATCCGCGGGACCTCTCGGCCGGCGAACGCCTCTGCCTCGTTATGGCCATCCAGCTGGCCGCCGAGCCGCGGGTGCTGCTGGTGGACGAACCGACGCGCGGCCTCGATCCACAGGCCCGGGCGCTTGTCGCCGCCGCGCTAGTGCGCGCCTCGAGTGACACGTCGGCGGTCCTGTTCGCCACCCACGACCGCGACTTCGCCCGGTCCCTGGCGACGAAGACGGTCATCATGGCCGCCGGCCTGCTCACCGAACCGGAACCGGTGCGGTCATGAGGCGCACCGGCTCGACGGGCTGGACCGCCTGGGTGCTCGGCGGCGGCAGTATCCTCGCCGCCGCCGGCTTCGCCTGGCCGTTCTTCGCCTCGGCGCTGCCGGAGAACGCCCAGTCGGCCGCGCCGGTCGTGGCCTTCGCGCTCGTGCCGGCCCTGATCGTGGCCCTCGCTCTCACCCTCGACGGGGAGATGTACACGGCCAAGACCGTGGCCCTGCTGGGGGTGCTCTCCGCGGTCGGCGCCGCCGTGCGCATCGCGGGCACCGGCGTCGGCGGCGTCGAGGCCGTGTTCATCCTGCTGATCCTGGCCGGTCGCGCCTACGGGGCCCGCTTCGGGTTCCTGCTCGGCCTGCTCACCATCGCGGTGTCCTCGGCCCTGTGGGGTGGGTTCGGCCCGTGGACCCCGTTCCAGATGTTCGCCTGCGGCTGGGTGGGAGCCGGGGCGGCGCTGCTGCCGCGCATCCGTTCCGCACATATCGGCGCAGCCCGCCTCGAGATCGCGATGCTCGTGGCCTACGGCATCGTGGCATCCTACCTCTTCGGACTGGTGATGAACCTCTGGTTCTGGCCGTTCGCCGTCGGCTCGGGCACCGACATCTCCTATGCGGCCGATGCCACGCTCGGCGAGAACCTCGCCTCCTTCGCCCTGTACACGCTCGTGACGTCGACCCTCACCTGGGACACCGTGCGCGCCATCACCACCACGGTCGGGATCGTGCTGATAGGCCCGGCCGCACTGGCCGCTCTCCGCCGAGCGAAGCTGGGCCGGCCAGGCAGGGCCGCCCGACCACCCCGGGCCGAACCGGCTACACCGGCTACACCGGCTACACCGAGAAGTACTTCGCTTCCGGGTGGTGGAACACGAACGCATCCGTCGACTGCTCCGGGTGCAGCTGCAGCTCCTCCGACAGCACCACACCCATCCGCTCGGGCCTGAGCAGTTCGACAACCGTGCGGCGGTCCTCCATCTCGGGACAGGCCGGGTAGCCCAGCGAGAACCGGGCGCCGCGGTACTCGAGCTTGAACATGCCGGCCAGTTCGACCGGGTCTTCGGCACCCAGGCCGAGCTCCTCCCGCACCCGGGAGTGCCAGTATTCGGCCAGCGCCTCGGTGAGCTGCATGGTCAGCCCGTTGAGCTCCATGTAGTCGCGGTATCTGTTCTCGGCGAAGAGCTTCGCCGTGACCGTGTCGACGTTCGCTCCGGCCGTGACCAGTTGGAGGGCGACGACATCCGTCTGGCCGGATTCGCGTGGGCGAACGAAGTCCGCCAGGCACAGGTGCCGGTCGCGCCGCTGCCGGGGGAAAACGAATCGCAGGCGCTCGGAACCCACGGTGCCGCCGGAGCCGCCGTCGGGGGCGAGCAGGCCGGCGACCCCCAGCGCGCCCGACGGGTCGTCGCCGTGGTGCAGCACGACGAGGTCGTTGCCCTCGCTGGAGGCCGGGAAGTAGCCGTAGGCGACGGAGGCGTCGAGCATGCCCTCGGCGAGGATGCGGTCGAGCCAGTAGCGCAGCCGGGGTCGGCCCTCGGTTTCCACCAGATGCTGGTAGCTCTTGCCGTCGTCGCCACGGCTGGGCTTCAGACCCCACTGCCCCATGAACGTGGCACGCTCGTCGAGGAACGCGGAGTACTCGGCCAGCGCGATCCCCTTGACGATGCGGGTGCCCCAGAACGGCGGAACGGGCACGGGGTTGTCGGCGACCACATCGGAGCGGGCCGGCATGGCGTCCGGCTCCATCAACGCCAAGCCCTCGAAGGCATCCCGCGCGTAGCGCACCGTGCCGTCGGACAATTCGGCAAGGTCCTCCTCGACGTAGGCCCGTCTTCCAGCATGGTGCCCATGGCGCCGTCGGCGATGACGACTCGGACGGCCAACGCATCCAGCAGAGTCTGGGCCCGCATCGGTCGCACGGCGTCGGTGTGCAGGGCGTCGTGTGCACGGGGTTCGCTCATCGGCCCAGCTTAACCGGGCCGCCCGCCGCGCAGCTCCGTGTTACGCGCCGTGGCCTCGGGCACCGCAGGGGACGCGACTGCGTCAGGCCGGCGAGCCGCCGGCGATCTCGTAGGACCACAGCTCACTGCTGATGCCCATGGGCCGGGCCGGTGCTTCGCCCTCCGTCGGGGCGTCGCCGCGGTGACCCTGCGCGAAAGACGGCGAGGTCAGCCAGGCCTGGAAGGACTCCTCGTCGGCCCAGCGGGTGACGACCAGCCAGGTGCTGCGATCATCCGTCGGCTTGAGTAGTTCGAAACCCTCGAAACCCGGTCGGTCGTCGACCGCACCGGCTCGGGCGGCAAACCGGCGGGCCAGCTCGTCGCCGTTGTCGCCGGGCACCGTGATGGCGTTGATTTTGATGATCGTCATGGGGTTTCTCCCTCTCGTGGATGCACTGTTTACTCCCCCCATGCTGTCACCCTCGGCGGCGACGACGACCTCACCCTGCGGGCTCTCGCCAGGCCCGATGCCTATGTTGGGGAATAATGCGACTCTTTCTGATCCGCCACGGCCAGACGCCCGCGAATGTGCTCGGCCAGCTCGACACCGCTCACCCCGGTCCCGGCCTGACCGAGCTCGGTTCCCGGCAGGCCGCAGTGATTCCGGATGCCCTGCGCCTCGAGTCCATCGACGCCATCTTCGCGTCGACGCTCGTACGCACCCGGCTCACGGCCGAGCCGCTGGCGACCGCGTTGCAGCTCGACGTTCAGGTGGCCACCGGGCTGCACGAGATCGAAGCGGGCGCGCTCGAGGGACTCAGCGACCGGGCATCCATTCGCACCTATTTTGAAACCGTGCTGACCTGGGTCACCGGGGACCTGACAGCCAGGATGCCCGAAGGCCTGGACGGGAACAGCTTCTTCTCCCGGTTCGACGCCGATATCGCTTCTGCCGCCGCCGGTGCCGACACGGCGGCGGTGTTCAGCCACGGCGTGGCGATCCGCGTGTGGACCGCGGCCCGCGCCAGCAATGTGTCGCCCCTGTTCGCGGGCACGACTGACCTCGAGAACAGGGGGGTGGTCGAGTTGTCCGGCTCTCCCGAAGACGGTTGGACCCTCGTGTCGTGGGCCGGTCTCAGCGTGGGCTCACCGGGCGGACCGCAGCTGCTGGCGCTCTAGGTGCGCTGAGTCCTCCGCGATTGGTTGTGTCGCGCGGTTGTGTCGCGCAGTTGTATCGCGCAGTTGTGTCGCGCCCGGAGGGCCGAACCAATTCGACGGAGATTTTAAGGAAAAGGCCGGTTTTCGGGCTGTTTTGGGGCGATTTGGGCAGAATCTCCGTCGAATTCGTTCGGGACAAGACGCTGCTGAAACGGCCCTCCTCCGGGCCCGCGAAAATGCTGACATGTCCCTTAACCAGGGGGTCGCAGCTGCCGCTAGTGCACACCGAAGCTCAGCCGAAGCTCAGCCGAAGCTCAGCTACCGCTGACATCTGACGGCCTGGCCGCTCAACGGCATTCACGAAAAACCATGAGGACACCGAGTGAAAGATCCATCCTCCCGGCGGCTGCGACCGCTGGCGATCGCGATCAGCTCTTCCGTTCTGCTCATACTCGGCCTGGGAGCCGCCGGCGCGCTGCCCGCGACGGCGGCAACGCCCGGCGTCGAGGTGACCTGGAAGAACACGAATGTCTGGACGACCGGATTTTAGTCAGAGGTGGGTCCGCGCAACACGTCGACGACCACACTCAAGCCATGGCAGATCTCGTTTACCTACGGCAACAAGGTGAACACCCTGTGGAACGGGATTCTGCAGTCGGTTACCGGCGGTTTCACCGTGAAGGCGCCGAGCTGGGCTCCCCAGCTCGCCTCCGGAGCGGCAACCTCGTTCGGTCTGACCTCGTACAAGGTGGGTGCCTCGCCGCTGTTCCCCACTGCGTGCACGGTGATCGGCCTTCCGGCCGGGGCCGCGTCGATTCCGTGTTCTGTCAATGGCGCCGGGTCGACGACGCCCACTCCAACTCCGACGCCCACTCCCACTCCCACTCCCACTGCGCCAGCACCTGCAGCCCGACCTGGGCCGGTTACACCGCCTACACCGTGGGTGGAACCCAGGACTTCGTCGGGTCCATCTCGAAGTTCCAGAGCGGCGGCGGGAAGTTCGTCGTCTCGTTCGGCGGGGCCGTCAACAACGAACTCGCCTGGGTCTGCACCGACCCCGCAGCCCTGCTCTCCGCCTACACGAAGGTTGTCGACCGCTACAACGTGGACCGGATCGACTTCGACATCGAAGGCTCCGACGTCTCCGACCCGTCCGCCAACGCGCGTCGCGGCATCACGCCGATGATCGGGCTGAACGACACGGGAGAGGTCTTCTCGCTCACCGACACGACCAAGGTCGGCAAGTTCGCCAAGGCGAACGCGCTGAACTACCTCGCTGGTGGGAAATGACCCAGGACCAGCCGTGCACCGGCGGGATCGCCGCGTACATGTGCTCCTGGGTGAGCAACCCGCAGTGGTCGTTCTCCCGGGCGTTCGTGGCGGCCACCAACTAGCCGCAAGCCACTCAGCACCGAAAAGACGGATGCCCCTGCCCGGCCGGGTGGGGGCATCCGTTGTTTCATCGGCTGAAACGACTACACGTGGTCGCGCCAGCTGTGCTGCGGTGCGTAGCCGAGCATCCGTCGAGCCTTGTCGATGGAGAGCAAGGTGTCGTTCTCGCCGACCTCCCGGAGTTCGACGCCGGGGAAGACCTCGGCGGCCAGCTCGGCGTTGGGCCGGCTCATCACCGTGTCGGCGGCGGCGATGATGAACGCCTCGAAGCCCGGCTTCGCGTTCTGCAATGCCCGCAGCACGGCCTGGGCGCCATCACGGCCGTCGATGTAGCCCCACAGGTTCCACTTGCGCAGGGTGGCGTCGGCGTCGAAGGCGGGGAAGGCCGCGTAGTCCTCCGGGTCCTTCACGTTGGAGAAGCGCAGAGCCGTGATGCTGAGTTCGGGATCCCAGCGGGTGAGCTGGATCGCCAGCTGCTCCTCGAGGTGCTTCACCAGCGAGTAGGTGCTCTCGGGCCGGGCCGGGTACTCCTCGTCCACGGGAATGTAGGGCGGGTCGATGTCGAACGGGAGACCGAGCACGGTCTCGCTGGACGCGTAGACCAGCTTCTTGACGCCCGCCCGCCGGGCCGCCTGGAACACGTTGTAGGTGGAGAGGATGTTGTTGTGGAACGTGGCCACGTCGGGAACCAGGCCGGGAGCCGGGATCGCGCCCAGGTGCACGATGGCGTCGAACCCGCTATGCCGGTCATCGACACCGAGGACCGCGTCGACGACCTGGCCGTAGTCTGTGAGGTCCACGACCACCAGATCGTGGCTGCGGGCACCGTCGCGGTCGAGGTTCAGTACCTCGTGGCCCTCGGCGACGAGGTACGTCACGACGGTCCGGCCGAGCTTTCCGCTTCCACCAGTGACAACGATCTTCATGCGGGACTCCTTTGTGTGGGCGGTGCTGCGGATGCGGCGCTGAGGCATCCGTGCCGGGTCTCGGCAGCTAGGACGACACGAACAAGCGTACGACTGCACGGTGGGCGCGCTGTGCGTGCACTGCGCGTGCACTGCGCGTGCACTAGCCTCCAGACATGGAAACGTGGGACGTCATCGTGGTCGGTGCGGGTGTCTGCGGTCTGACCATCGCCCGGAACCTGCAGGAGCGCGGTCGTGCGGTCCTCCTCCTCGACAAGGGATCGCGGCCGGGCGGGCGGCTCGCGAGCCGCCCTCTCGGCGGCCGGCTGTTGAACCCGTCCGTCGACACGGTTCACAGTCACGACGCCGAGGTCACCCGCGAGATCACCCGCCGAACGGGAGCCCGGTTCGTGCCCGACACCGAGGGCTACGCGAAGTGGATGTTCGACGAGCCCGCGGGCGATATTGCCAAGCGGTGGGCGGGCGGCACGACGCTCCGGCGCTTCTTCGTCACCCACTTCGCCGTGCAGGATTCCGGTCTCATCCACGTCGTGCCGCGCGGCTCGGGGGAACCGTTCGGGGGCCGGGCGGTGGTTCTCACAGCGCCGGTTCCACAGAACCTGCAGATGCTGCGCGGCAGCGGGATCGCTGTCGCGCCCGGCCTGCTCGAGGCTGCCTACGACAGGCAGGCTGTTCTGCTGTGCATCGTCGACGGCGCCGACGACGTCGTGAATGACGTCGTGGGCCGGTCCGCTCCCGACGGAGTCATCGAGACGATTAGAGTCAGGCACCGGGACGATGCCGGACAGGTGTGGCTCGAGGTCATTGCGAGCCCGCTCTGGAGCGAGGCGACCTGGGACGCGGACGCCACATTTTCGCAGGCGGAGCTGCTGGCCGAGCTGATCCGGCTGCTGCCCGGCGTGCGCGTTCTGGACTCAGCGCTGAAGCGCTGGCGGTATGCGAATGCTGTGGTGCCTGCAGATTCGGGGTCGGATGCCACGTTCTTCCGCAGCGCGGACCAGCCCGGCATCTTCGTGGCGGGAGACGGTTTCGGGCGGCTGCACGGGCATCCGTCGGGCATCTCTCGGGCCGTGCGCTCCGGACTGGACGTGGCCCGCGCGCTCGCCTAGCCCGCCTGAGCCCAGCGTTCGAGCTCGACTTCCGGTGGTCGAGCTCGTCGAGACCCGGCGCGCCGTCGCTAACTTCGGAGATTTTCGCGACACGCCGCTCAGGGGCCAAGACCGGCGTTTTCCAAAAATCTCCGTAATAACGTGACGACGGATGCGGGTGGCAGACCCGGTGACGGATGCCCGAAGCAGGCCTGGTCGCTCCCCGCCGAGGCACTGGCCGGGTTCGAGCAGGCCCTGCTGGAGTCGGCCCCGCACCTGACGGTGTCGAACCACGCCTAGAGCAGCACGCCCCACACCACGTGCGCGGCCAGCAGCGTGGTGCCGAGCGTGACGAGGGTGATCTGCACGATCTCCACTCGGTGCGGATGCGCCCATGCGCCGTGGGCTCGTCGGCCGAGCCAGGCGTTGGTCCAGACCAAGGCCGCCACCGCGAGCAGCGAGAGGGTGACGGTGCGCACGAAGAGTTCGGGCACGTCACGGAGAACCCCGGCGCCGACCTGGTAGAAGGCGATGATGCCCCACGGCACGATGCCGACCATGGCTCCGAAGACGAAGGGCCGGAGCGAGCCGCCGGCCGGTTCACGCTCCTGCAGTGCGAGGAACAGCGTGGCACCCGCCGTGATGGCGTAGAGCGCCACCAGCGTGCCGACCTCCGTGACGCCGTTGAACTGGGCGATGAGGAACACCGTGATCGCGGAGACCTGCGAGTACTCGACCCAGCGCAGCGGATTGCGCGCGGCGGCCAGGCCGCGCCGGTAGCTGCCGGCGAACGTCGGGGTCCCGGCGGCGAGGCGTAGGAGCGCGGAGAAGGCGAGCAGGATGACGACGGCCACCCCGAGGTTCACGGCGGCCAGGTCGATGACCTGCGCTTCGGCCTGGGAACCCACCGGCCCGCCGGGGAAGCCGGCCGTGACCGGCAGCAGCACCGGGGCGCTCTGGGCCAGGACGACCACGGAGACCAGAACGGCCTGTGCGATCAGGAGGAGTGCGGCGGCGAGGTTGACGCTGCGCAGGCGGGTGGATCGGGCATCCGTCACGGTGTTCTCCGATGCCGTCGTCATGCACTCAGCGTAACGGCCAGGGTGCGCCGGCAGCCTCCGGAAACGCGAGAATGAAGGGGTGAGTGACGCCGGCAGCTTCGTAGACGCGACGCTGCAAGCCGAGGGGGATCCGTACCGGGCGGCGGCGGAGAAGGAGCGGCTGGGCAGCGACCTGCGGTTCTACGGTGCCTCGGTCGGCGCGGTGCGCGGCACGATCAGGGACGCCGGCCGCCGGTATCCCGGCCTGACGCAGGACGACATCACAGCACTGAGTTCCGAGCTGTGGGCGGTGCCGGTGTTTGAGCGCCGTCTCGCGGCCGTCGTGCTGCTGCAATCGAATGTGCGGGTGCTGGACAACTCCGACCTGAGCCGGATCGAGAAATTTGTGCGAAGTGCCCGCCTGCGCGAGTTGGTCGACCCGCTCGCCGTCGACGTGGTGGGTCCACTGGTGGAGCGGTTGGATGCGCCGGGCCGGGCCCGGGCAGACGGGGTGCTCGATCGCTGGGCCGGCGACGGCGATCCGTGGTTGCGCCGGGCCTCCCTGCTCACGAGGCGTCGGCTCGAGCAGCACCTCTGATCAGTCTCAGAGCCCCGGCAGAACCTGCTCGCGCACCTGCTTGCGCAGGATCTTGCCGAGCATCGAGCGGGGCATGTCCTCGATCGTGACGATCCGGCGCGGGATCTTGTAGGCGGCGAGGTGCTCGCGGCAGTGCTCCCGCAGTGCATCCTCATCGAGCGGCACTCCGGGCTTCAGCTCGACTGCCGCGACGACCATTTCTCCGCCGCGTTCGAGAGCCTTGCCGACGACGGCCGCGTCGACGACATCCGTGTGCAGTCGCAGCACCGCCTCGACCTCCGAGGGCGAGACGTTGAAGCCGCCGGTGATGACGAGTTCCTTGGCGCGGTCCACGATCGTGGTGAAGCCGTCTGCGTCGACGGTCACGATGTCCCCCGTGCGCATCCAGCCGCCGGGGAGGAGGGCCTTCGCGGTCTCCTCGGGGTTGTTCCAGTAGCCCTGGAAAACCTGGGGGCCCTTCAGGAGCAGCTCGCCGGGCCGACCCTGCACTACCTCCATGGTGGGGTCGTCCAGGTCGACCACCTTCATCAGCGTGGAGGGAAAGGGCACGCCGACCGTGCCGGGCCGGCGGGTGGGGTGGAACGGGTTGCCGAGGGCCACCGGCGACGTCTCCGTCATGCCATAGCCCTCCACCAGCAGCCCGCCCGACACCGATTCCCACATTTCCACGACATGGTCGGGCAGGTTCATCGCACCCGAGATGCAGTACTGGCAGGAGCGCAGCGAGATTCCGCGCTCCTTCGCCACCACGGCCGTGCGCTCGTAGATCGGCGGCACCGCGCAATACACCGTGGCGGGCGACTTCTTCATGGCGTCGAGAATCAAGTTGGGGTCGAACTTGGGGAACAAGACGAGCAGACCTTGCTTACGGATGCCATAGGTCAGGTAGAGGGTCATGCCGAACGCGTGGAACATCGGCAGGATCGCGTAGAAGACCTCCTTGCGGTACTCTGCCCCGTGCATCCATGCCTCGCCCTGCAGGGCGTTGGAGTACAGGTTGAAGTGGGTGAGCATGGCGCCCTTGGGCTGGCCCGTGGTGCCCGAGGTGTACTGGAGGGCCGCGAGGTCGTCGACCGACGGGCGCGGATGCCCAAGATCGATCGGGACATGGCTGAGCAGTTCCTTCCACGGGATCGTGCCCGGCGCGGCAACCGTGAGGGCCTCGCGGGATTCGCGTAATTTCTTCACCGGCAGGTGCAGGGCGAGGCGCTTGAGGGTCGGGAACGCCAGGAGCAGGTTCACGGACACGATGTGGTCGATCTCGATGTCGCGCGGGAAGGCGCGAACGGAGGCCACGGATTTGTCCCAGGCGATCACGATGCGCGCCTGGTGGTCCTCGAACTGGTGGCGGAGCTCCCGCGAGGTGTACAGCGGGTTGTGCTCGACCACCACGGCGCCCAGGCGCAGCACCGCGTAGAAGGCGACGACGTGCTGGGGGCAGTTCGGCAGGATCAGGGCCACCCGGTCTCCCGCTCGCACCCCGAGGTGCCGCAGACCCTCCGCAACCCGGTCGACCTGGTCGCCGAGTTCGGTGTACGTCGTGCGGCGCCCGAAGAACTCGAGTGCGGGGTGGTCACCGGCCTCGGCCACGGACCGCTCGAGCATCGCGACGAGCGACTCCGTGGGGAGCTCGATCTCGGCCGGGACGCCCGGCTGATAGTTCTTTACCCAGGGTTGCTGCTGCGTTGTCGACATGGTCTTATCCTCCCGCACGAACGGGGCGCACTCTCCGATGGATTACCGTTGTAGTATGCACACCCCTGACACGACCCCCACGCAGAGCGAGGCAGATACTGCCCGCGACGCGAAAACCTTCGCCGACCTCGGGCTCAATGATGCGATGCTCAAGGCGCTCAAGGACGTCGGGTACGAAACTCCCTCCGCCATCCAGGCCGCCACCATCCCCCCGCTTCTCGCCGGGCGCGACGTCGTCGGCCTCGCCCAGACCGGAACCGGCAAGACCGCCGCGTTCGCGCTGCCGATTCTTTCGCGCCTCGACCTGGCGCAGAAGACCCCGCAGGCACTCGTGCTCTCCCCGACCCGTGAGCTTGCCTTACAGGTCTGTGAGGCATTCGAGAAGTACGCCGGTCATATGCGCGGCGTGCACGTGCTCCCCGTCTACGGCGGCCAGGGCTATGGCGTGCAGCTCTCCGCGCTGCGCCGTGGGGTGCACATCGTCGTCGGTACGCCCGGCCGCATCATGGACCACCTCGAAAAGGGCACGCTCGACCTGTCGCAGCTGAAGTACCTGGTGCTCGACGAGGCCGATGAGATGCTGAAGATGGGCTTCGCCGAGGACGTCGAGACGATCCTCGCCGACACCCCGAACGACAAGCAGGTCGCCCTGTTCTCGGCGACCATGCCGCCGCAGATCAGGCGGATTTCGAAGAAGTACCTGAACGACCCCGAAGAGATCACGATCAAGAACAAGACCACGACCTCCGCGAACACGACCCAGCGCTACCTGATGGTGTCGTACCCGCAGAAGGTCGACGCGCTCACCCGCATCCTCGAAGTGGAGAACTTCGAAGGCATGATCGTCTTCACCCGCACCAAGAACGAGACCGAACTGCTCGCCGAGAAGCTGCGCGCGCGCGGCTACTCCGCCGCTGCCATCAACGGCGATGTGGCCCAAGTGCAGCGCGAGCGCACCGTCAACCAGCTCAAGTCCGGCAAGCTGGACATCCTGGTCGCAACGGATGTCGCCGCGCGCGGCCTCGACGTCGACCGCATCAGCCACGTCGTCAACTACGACATCCCGATCGACACCGAGTCGTACGTGCACCGCATCGGCCGCACCGGCCGCGCCGGCCGCAGCGGCGCAGCGATCAGCTTTGTCACGCCGCGCGAGCGACACCTGCTCAACGCCATCGAGCGGGCGACCCGCCAGCCGTTGACGCAGATGCAGCTGCCCAGCTTCGAAGACGTCAATGTCACCCGCCTGGCACGCTTCGACGACGCCATCACCGAGGCCCTCGGCCAGTCCGAACGGATCGGCGCCTTCCGCGACATCATCGGTCACTACGTCGCACATCACGACGTGCCCGAAGCGGATGTCGCGGCGGCCCTGGCGGTCGTCGCCCAGGGAGAGACTCCCCTGCTGCTCACCCAGGCGGATGCCCGCGCGCAGCGGCCCGAGCGTGCCGACCGCGGCGACCGGGCAGAGCGCGCCCGCGCCGACGCCGGTCGCGGCGACCGCCGTGACGAACGCGCAGAGCGCGGCGAACGCGTGGAGCGGGTGGAACGCCGCCCCCGCGACAACAACCGCGCGATGGCCTCGTACCGCATCGAGGTCGGCAAGCGCCACAAGGTGGAACCGCGCCAGATCGTCGGCGCTCTCGCCAACGAGGGTGGCCTGAGCCGCGAAGACTTCGGTCACATCCAGATCAACCCGGAATACTCGCTCGTCGAGCTGCCGGCCGACATGCCGGGCGACGTGCTGGGCCGACTGGAGAACACCCGCATCAGCGGCAAGCTCATCGAAATCCGTGCCGACGGCGGCGGACCGGTCCGTCGCGAGGGCCGCACCGAGCGCCCGCCGCGCCAGCCGCGCAGCTACTAGGCACCTGCCTCGGCAGGGCACGGGGTATCCGCGATCCGCTACCCTGCCGGGGGCTATCCAACTCTGGTGCAGAGTGCAATCGTCGTCGGCGAACCACATGGTTCCTGACGAAGGAGACTGACATGTTCACCAGTTCCGAGGCCTTCAGTTCGTTCTCCGTTGACGACATCGACAAGGCGAAGCGCTTCTACGGCGAGACCCTCGGTCTCTCCGTCACGGAGGGCATGATGGGCAACCTCGAGGTTCGGCTCGGCAACGGCGCGCAGCTGTTCATTTACGTCAAGCCCGATCATGTGCCGGCGTCCTTCACCGTGCTCAACTTCATGACCGACGACGTCGAGAAGACGGTCGACGAGCTCAATGCCCGCGGCGTGACCACGAAGATCTACGGCGATGCGGATCTGGCCGACATGCCGCCCAACGACGAGAAGGGCATCATGCGCGACGAGGAGGACCGGGCCCAAATCGCCTGGTTCACGGACCCGGCCGCCAACGTGCTGGCCGTGGTTGCGAAATCCATGTAGCGGTGTACCCGGTGATCTGGAACGGGGAGACCAGCCAAAACATCATCGGCCGTTGGAGACCTTCGTCGGGAGCAGACCGGAACTCGGCAGTCTCAGCGCGCAGGAACGTGACCTCCTGAGCACCACGGTCTTCCGGGCAGTGGAGCGTCGGTACGACTGTTGGGGGTTTGACTTCCTGTGGTTGCCGGTCGGCTCGACCCTCTGGCGCCCTGACGGCGTCAGCGGCTCCGCGTCGCCGGGAACAGCGGCTTGCAGGTCGTGCAGACCTCGCCGTCCTCACCGTTTTCACTCCGATCGTCGACGGCACGGTGCTCGATGCCCAGACGCTCGAGCAGCGCCCATGCCAGCAGCGCGATCGCGGCGACGGCGACGACCGGGCGAACGGCGGCGGCGATAAGTGGCACAGCCTCCCGCAGTTCGGTGGTGAGATAGACCGCGATCAGGCCGAGCACGGGCCAGCGCACGTCACACCGGGTGGCTTCCCCGCCGATCGGGGCATCGAAAAAGCTGGCGACGACCAGGCCGATCAGCCCGGCCCCGACGACCGTGACCGCATAGGCCCAGACGGCACCGGGGAACATCAGTGATCCGCCGGCCACGGCAACGGAGCCCGAGGCGAGTGTCAGCGCGGTTAACGCCGCCGCCGCGATGCCGGCTGCGACCATCCGTCTTCGGCGAGGCCAGATGCGGAGTTCGGTGAACGTTCCCGAGATTCTCATGGTGTGGCTGATTTCTCGATTGTCATTGAGGGTTGATACCCCATGGGGTATTTTATACACATGAAGTCAGACCCGACAAAGCCAGATGATCTGCGCAAGACCATGAACCGGCTCAAGCGCGCCCAGGGGCAACTCGCCGCGGTGATCGCCGCCGTCGAATCAGGCGCCGACTGCCGGGCGGTCGTCACCCAGCTCGCCGCCGTCTCCAGCGCCATCGACCGCGCCGGCTTCACGATCATCACCTCCGCGATGAAGGAGTGTCTCACCGACCAGGGCGACACCGTTGACAAGAAGCCCCTCCGCGTGGAGGAACTCGAGAAGCTGTTCCTGGCGCTGTCCTAGTTGACAAGCGCCACCACGGCCTGCACGGCCACATAGACCGCGACGATCAGAACCAGAACGGCGAATCCGCGTTTCAGCACCGTGTCGGAAAGTCCGCGGGCGAGCCGGCCGGCGATCAGCGACGCAGCCATGGCCGTCACGGCGAACGCGCCGGTCACGGCCCAGTCGATCTGCACGTCACCGAGGTGCGCGGTGAACCCGGCCATCGAGTTGATGACGATGATGACCAGCGAGGTTCCCACGGTCACGCTCATGGGCAGGCCGAGCACGAGGGTGAGCGCGGGCACGATGAGGAAGCCTCCACCGACGCCGAGCAGCCCGGTCAGGAAACCGACCACCGCGCCGGTGGCGAGCGCGCGGGGCAGGCAGCTGCACCACCTGGTTTTCCCACCGGGGAGAGCACAGGGGCCGCCGCCAGGTCGGGTCGGCATGAACATGCGGATGCCGGCGATGACCATGATCACGGCGAAAATCAGCAGCAGAACTCCCGGGTCGAGCAGCCGGTTGACCATGGTGCCCAGGTAGGCGGTCGCCACCCCGGCCGACCCGACGATGGTGGCCAACCGCCAGTTGACGCCACGACGCAGCCGCGGGAGCACGGCGACGGCGGAGGCCGCTCCGACCACGATCAGGGAGGTGGGGATCGCCTCCTCCAACGGCAGCCCGACCCCGTAGACCAAGGCCGGCACGGCGAGGATCGACCCGCCCCCGCCGACCAGGCCCAGCAGCGCCCCGACGATGAGCCCGAGGACGAGGGCCGCGATGATCACGGGCGCTGAGGCAGAACCGTGGGCAGCCGCTCAGCGGTCCACTCGAGCATGCCGCCCATCATATTGATCGTGTCGAATCCGGCGGCGGCGAGGTAGTCGGCGGCGCTGGCGCTGCGACTCCCGCTGCGACAGACCAGGATCACGGGTCGCTTCGGGTCCAGAGCGGCGGTGTTCTCCGGAATCGTGCTGAGCGGAATGTGCCGGGCTCCGGCGATCATGCCGTCGAGAAGCTCGGGGGTTTCCCGAACATCGACGATCTGCGCCTCGGCCTGGCGGCTGAAGACCTGCTGCGGGGTGAGTTCCATCATGAGTGCCTTTCCAGGGACAGATTGGGGCGGAATCGAGCCCACAGAACCAGGAGGAGTCCGGTCAGCGCGAAGACGCCGAACAGGACCGCTCCCAGAAGACGATGGGGAGCACCAGGGCCGCGTTCCAGGACAGGCCCGGCGTGAGCACCCGGGCGAAAACGGAGAGACTGATCGAGACGACAGTGCCGAGGCCAGAACCGAAGAGCACACCGATCGGCAGCATCTTCCAGGATCGGTCCACGAGCCGGGACTGCGCTTCTCGGCCGGGTGGATCGCCGTTCGCTTTCCCGTCATGGGGTTAGACGGTCAGCTCGGCCAGGGTGAGTCCGGCAGCCGTGGCCTCGTCGAAGTTTCCGTCGACGTGCACGACCTCACGGCCGGCGCGCTGCAGAAGGCTGGCGGCGACGCCGGCACGGTAGCCGGAACCGCAGTGCACCCAGATTGTGCCGGCCGGGATCTCCTCCATCCGGGAGAGCAACTCGTGCAGCGGAACATTCACCGCACCGAGCAGGTGGGAACCGGCGAACTCGTCGGCGCGACGGGTGTCCAGAAGGACATCCTGTTCGGCGCGGCCCTGCAGCATCCCGACCCAGCCCACACGCGGGTAGGTGGCGACCGGGGCATCCGGGGCCAGGGCGTGCGGCTCGGTGCCGATGCCGGCATCCGGCGAGTCGATGCCGATGCGCGACAGGTCACGGATGGCGTCCTCGACGTCTGCGCGGTCGCCGACCAGGGTGAGCTGCTCCTTCCAGGGCAGAACCCAGCCCAGGTAGGTGGTGAAGTTCGAGCCGTTGCCGTATTCGAAGCTCACGGCACCCTGCAGGTGGTTACTCGAGAACGCGACCCGGTTGCGCAGGTCGACGACCCACTCCCCCTCGGCCAGGCGCCGGGTGAGCTCGGCGGCGTCGAGGGACTCGGGCACCTGCAGGTTCGGCGCGCCGGGACCCTGCGTATTCGCGGGGGCCATGTGCGCGTAGTAGGAGGGGTAGGCGGTGAGGTTGGTGATCAGGTCGCGCACGAAGTGCTCCTCATCGGAGTCGGTCAGGGCGTGGTTCGCCGTGAGCTGTTCGCCGATGGTGGATGCTCCGGCGCCGGTGGCCGGGCCGCTGGAGCAGAAGGAGCCGAACCCGTGGGTCGGGAAGAGCGCGGCGTCATGCTCGGCCTTGTGCACGAGCCGGCGCACCGAAGCGTACTGGTCGTGGGTGAGCGCGACCGTGTCGGTCGTGGCTACCAGGTCTGTGCGTCCGACCGAGCCGAACAGCAGGCTGCCGCCGGAGAAGACCGCCTCGGTGGTGCCGTCACTGACGATGTAGGACACGTGCGTGTGGGTGTGCCCCGGCGTGGCCACAACGGTGACGGTCAGGCCGCCGATCGGGATGACCTGGCCGTCGGTGACCGGCTCCCGCTCGAAAGTGACGGAGTCGGCGGCGTTGACCAGGTACTTCGCGCCGTGAACCCGGGCGAGCTCGAAGCCGCCGGTCACGTAGTCGTTGTGCAGGTGGGTCTCGGCGACGTGGGTGATGGTGACCCCGGCCTCGCGTGCCGCGCTCTCCACCCGGTCGGTGTCGCGCTGCGGGTCGATGACCAGCGCGACCGCGCCGTCGTGCACCAGGTAGCTGCGGTCTCCCAGCTGCGGGGTTTCGATAACGATAACGTCCATGGTTCGAAGTCCTCCAAGTCTTGCGTGCGTCGTGCTGACGTCTTGCCTGCGTCGTGCGTGCGATTGGATCGCACATTGGATACGATACCCCCAGGGGTATCTGGAAAGCAACCTGCCGGGCCGCCCCGGGCGTCGTCCGACGCTTGACCAAAATACCCCATGGGGTATATTCTGGAGTTATGGCAACCATTGACACCACCGAGAAAACCTTCGACCAGACCATCACCGACAACTCCATCGTGCTGGTGGACTTCTGGGCGGCCTGGTGCGGCCCGTGCCGCATGTTCGCGCCCACCTTCACCGCCGCGTCCGAGAAGCACCCTGACATCGTGTTCGCCAAGGTCGACACCGAGGCCGAGCAGAGCCTGGCCGCCGCCGCGGGCATCCGTTCGATCCCGACGCTGATGGCCTTCCGCGACAAGGTGCTGGTGTTCTCCCAGCCCGGCGCCCTGAACGCCTCCTCCCTGGAAGAGGTCATCACCGCCGTGCGGAGCCTCGACATGGACGAGGTGCACGCCAGCATCGCGGCCCGCCAGGCCGCCGACCAGGCGTCTGCCTGACCGGCCTCTCCGCCTTACCGACTCCCAGCGACGCCCCCCAGGCCGGCCAGTCGAACCAGGGCGGCATGGCCATGGGCACGCTGACCGAGGACCAGAAGTCAGAGCTTGCGGCGATGACCGAAGAAGAGAAGCTCGCGTACGACCTGTACGCCGCATTCGACGCACAGTACGACCCGGCGCTTTTCACCCGCATCGCCAAGTCGGAATCCAAGCACCTGGATGCCGTGCGCACCCTCCTGGAGCGGTATGAGCTCACCGACCGTCGGACTGGCGGCCGGCGAGTTCCTGACCGACGACACCCAGGATCTCTACGACACCCTCCTCGCCGAGGGCTCGGTCACCGTGGACGCCGCGATGGAGGCCGGACGCGCGGTCGAGGAGACCGACATCGCCGATCTGACCATCGCGGTCGAGGGCGTCACCGCCCCCGACGTGCTGAAGGTCTACGAGCGACTGCTGGCCGCTTCCGAAAAGCACCTCGTCGCTTTCGGCGGCTAAGCACCGGCGACACAACGAAGGGCACCCACGCTCGTGGGTGCCCTTTGCGGTGTTGTGGGTGGTGCCGGTGTTGTGGGTGGTGCCGGTGTTGCGGGTGGTGCCGGTGTTGCGGGCACTACCGGGTCGTGACGATCGGGAGACCGGTGGAGACGGTGGCGGCAGACATGGCGCCGGCATCCGTCACCGAGGCGAACCCGAGATCGGCCAGACGGGCCGCCGCGGCGGCCGAACGGCTGCCCGAGCGGCAGTACACGACGTAGTCGCCGTCGGTCGGCAACGCCGCCGCCTGGCTGTCGAAGTCGGATGACTGCACATCGATGTTCAGCGCGTCTTCGAGGTGACCGGCGGCATACTCCCCGGGGGTGCGCACGTCGATCACGACGGTGTCGGCCGCCATGGCGGACTCAGCCGCCGGGGCGGCCGGAGCGGAGCACGCGGTGAGGCCGAACAGGGCGGCACCGGCCAGGACGAGTGCCGCGACGAGGTTCTTCATGCCTAGTTGCAGGTGCAGCGCTGAGCGGGCGGGATGTCGGCCATGACGCTGTCGACGTGCTCACCGCAACCGGTCCAGGTGATCTTGCCGCAACGGTTACAACGAATGGGGCTGCACATAGGTGACTCCTTCTCGATTCACTGAAAGTATCAGCATACCCCCTAGGGTATCCAGAGCGCCACCATCGGCCTCGGTCGCTTCCCCGGCAGCCCTTGCCCCCAGACCACGGCCCTCCCGAACGAATTCGACGGAGATTTTCCGATTTTTGACCTGTGTGGGCCACAAACCGGGCTCCAGAGCCAAAATCTCCGTCGAATTCGTTAGGGGCGATGGGCGGGGTGCGAGTCGCGGGCGAGCTGGGTGGCCAGTTCGCCGAGGGCGGTGATGGTGTGGTCCGGTGCCGCGAAGAAGCTGGGGTAGATCTCATCGGCGCGGTTCAGCCACGCAGTGCGGAGGCCTGCCTGCGCGGCCCCGTGGATGTCCCAGGGGTGCACGGCCACCAGGAGCAAGTCGCCCGGCTTCACTCCGCAGACATCCGCGGCGTAGTCGTAGGCGGCCCGAACCGGCTTCCAGGCCGGGGCGTCCTCCACCGTGAGCAGAGCCTCGAACTCCCCTCGGAGACCCGCCCGGGTCAGGAGGGACTCGGCCACCTGCGCGGATCCGTTGGAGAAGGTCACCAGGCGCAACCCTGCACTTTTCAGATCACGGATGCCGTCGGCAATGTCCGGATGCAGGCTCAAAGTCTCGAAGCCGTCCATCACGTGGCGCACCGAGTCGTCGAGGCTACGGGTCAGGTCGACGTCGCGGAGGACCCCGCGCAGGATCTCGGATCCGATCATGGAGAATTGCGCGGTTCCTCCCGCGGCGGCGAGGGCGAAGCCGTCCCGCAGCAGCGAGGCGAACCAGACCCGCGCCAGGTGGGCCGGGGCTCCGATCTCCACGAACCGGGCGCTCAGCGGGGACATATCGGAGAGGGTTTCGTTGACGTCGAAAACGATTACTGAAGGTGTGCTGTTCATAGCGATTTCCTTTGATTGGTGCGGTTCTGCCGCCGTGCCTTTCCCGCGAGGAACACCCCAGCCACGGTCAGGGCTCAGCTGGTCCTCCTGTCAAAGCTTTCTTCCGCGCAACACCCTAGTCGCGCGGGGAGGGATCCACCGGGGTGGCCTTCCCTCCGATCCCACCTGGGTCGTCGATTTCGGCATATTCCCGGTCACGATCCGGCTCGCTCAGGGAATTCTTCTCAAACGAAGAAGAATCCCAAAAGTTCTGCCGGGAATCGTGAAGAAGACCGCTTGTTATTGCAGCAGTCTTCAAGTAGCAGCCGATAACGGGCCGCCGGAAGCCGTCCAACGCTCTGCACAATTCAACGTCGAAGGAATGCACATGACCATCTATCAAGACGACACCCAGGCTGTCGAAGCTCTCAAGAACGCGGCCGGAAGCAGCTGGGACGCAATCAACCCTGAGTCGGTCGCCCGCATGCGTGCACAGAACCGCTTCAAGACCGGCCTCGAAATCGCCCAGTACACCGCCGACATCATGCGCAAGGACATGGCGGAGTACGACGCGGACTCCTCCGTCTACACACAGTCCCTTGGAGTCTGGCACGGCTTCATCGGCCAGCAGAAGATGATCTCGATCAAGAAGCACCTGAAGACCACGAACAAGCGCTACCTGTACCTGTCCGGCTGGATGGTCGCTGCTCTGCGAAGCGACTTCGGCCCGCTGCCCGACCAGTCCATGCACGAGAAGACGGCCGTTCCCGCGCTGGTCGAGGAGCTCTACACCTTCCTCCGCCAGGCCGACGCCCGCGAGCTGGACCTGCTATTCACCGCCCTGGACGGGGCCCGTACCGCCGGCAACGACGCCAAGGCCGCGGACATCCAGGAACAGATCGACAACTACGAGACCCACGTCGTGCCGATCATCGCGGACATCGACGCCGGTTTCGGTAACCCCGAGGCGACGTACCTTCTGGCCAAGAAGATGATCGAGGCAGGCGCCTGCGCCATCCAGATCGAGAATCAGGTCTCGGACGAGAAGCAGTGCGGCCACCAGGACGGCAAGGTCACCGTTCCCCACGAGGACTTCATCGCGAAGATCAACGCCGTGCGGTACGCGTTCCTCGAGCTCGGCATCGACAACGGCATCATCGTCTCGCGCACCGACTCGCTCGGTGCCGGTCTGACGCAGAAGCTCGCCGTGACCTACCAGCCCGGGGACCTGGGCGACCAGTACAACTCCTTCCTCGACGTCGACGAGATCACCGAGGCCGAGTTGGGTAACGGGGATGTTGTCATCAAGCGCGACGGCAAGCTGCTGCGCCCCAAGCGCCTGGCAAGCAACCTGTTCCAGTTCCGTCAGGGAACCGGTGAGGCCCGTTGCGTGCTCGACAGCATCACCTCGCTGCAGAACGGCGCGGACCTGCTCTGGATTGAGACGGAGAAGCCGCACGTCGCCCAGATCGCCGGAATGATGAACGAGGTGCGCAAGGTCATCCCGAACGCCAAGTTGGTCTACAACAACAGCCCGTCGTTCAACTGGACGCTCAACTTCCGTCAGCAGGCGTACGACAACCTGCTCGCCGAGGGCAAGGACGTGTCGGCCTACGACCGCGCGAAGCTGATGAGCGTCGCCTACGACGAGACCGAGCTCGCTCAGATCGCCGACGAGAGCATCCGCACCTTCCAGCGCGACGGCTCGGCCGAGGCCGGCATCTTCCACCACCTCATCACTTTGCCGACCTACCACACGGCCGCGCTGTCCACCGATGACCTGGCCAAGGGCTACTTCGCCGACCAGGGCATGCTCGCCTACGTCAAGGGTGTGCAGCGTCGAGAGATCCGTGAGGGGATCGCCACGGTCAAGCACCAGAACATGTCCGGCTCCGACATCGGTGACAACCACAAGGAGTACTTCGCCGGCGAGGCCGCCCTGAAGGCCGGCGGCACCAACAACACGATGAACCAGTTCGAGGAACCGGCACTGAGCCACTAGCCCGAGTTCTGCAGAGGTCGCAATGAAGAAGCCCCAGTCGCAGAACTGGGGTTTCCTCGTTGGCCCTCCACCTTGGCCGGCAGGCTGAGGTTGTGCCTATCCTTGCCCGCAAAGGCTTCCACCTGCTCGTCGCCCGCTCGGGGCTGGCCAGACGCCTGCCGATGCCGATGCCGATGCCGATCGAGCGTCGGTCACCGAGGCCCCGTTCTTCGCCTCGAGCAACCACCTCACGACGCACGAGCCAAACCCGCGGCAAGCGGGGTCGGCGGCTTGCCGGTGAGGCACGCGAGGTCACCGGTGGTCTCACCGAGCAGGCCGTCACGGATGTCGGTGTCGAGCCCCACAACAAAGCCCACCAGGCCCGCGTCGAGTCCGAATCCCGTCAGCATGTCCGCGTGCGCGGCCGGGGTGAGGTTGCGGAAGGTGACGTCACTCCCGATGAGGGTGCCGATGGTCGCCGCCAGCTCGTCGAAGTCCCAGGCGTGGTCGCCCGGGAGCCCGAGGTCTGACCGGCCAGTACGTCGTCCAGCAGGGCCACCGCCTCGGCATCCGCATAATCGGGGCGGCTGGCCGTGTGCTCGGGAGCCAGCAACAGGGCGGAGGTCGTGGCCTTGGGGCACTCGTGTCGACACGGAGTCGGGCCACGCGCTCGCCATGCGACTCCTGCCGTTCTGGACTGGATCGCCGGCAACACCGTGTAACACGTGCACGCGAAATCGCGGATCCCGAGTCAGAACGGCGCAGGCTCGTCGCGGTCCGCCTGCCGTACGGTCTTCTCCGGGGAGGGCAACTCTTCCGCGCGACGCATGCCCGAGAACGCGACCGCCCAACGATGCTGGCGCGGCGTGGTTGCTGATGCAGGGTCATACGCACCTCGCCCGACTATGCTGACCGCGGCGGCAGCGAGTTGCCAATGCGGAAATGGCGGTGGCGGTGAAGACTTCGGGGTTCGACCTGGATGCCCGGTTGCGGCGCTACCCGTGGGTGTCGCGGGCCATGAACGCGGAGGCCGTCTACGGCACTGTGCTGACCGCGGGTCTCATTTCCGCGTTCTCCCTGTACAACCCCGGCCTGCCGGCCCTCATCGCCCGTACCGTGGGAACCGTCCTGGTGTTTTGGGGCGCGCATGTGTACGCCGAGATCGTCGGCAATCGGGACCTGAGCTGGCGGGAGGCGATCCGTGAGGCGCTGCAACGCTCAGCCGGGCTGTTATGGGCGCTCATCGTGCCGGTAGCCTGCCTGATCCTCGCCGCATTCCTCGGGTGGTCGATAGATGCGGCCGTAGACCTTTCACTGTGGGCTGCTGTGGTCACCCTCGCGCTTCTGGGTTGGTGGGCTGCCCGGCAACGGCAGGCCGGTTCACGCGCGAAGCTCGCCACCGCGGCGGGAACGGCGGGCATGGGCTTGGCACTGATCGCACTCAAGGCGCTGGTGCACTGAGCGAGGCGCGACCGCCGGCGACGGCGGTCCGGTCAGGCGCTGTCGTCTTCAGCGAGAAGCCTGTCGATCTGCCCCATGGCCTGGCGCATACCCTCCTCCATACCCAGCTCGCAAATCTGTTGCATTTGCTCGAGGCTCGCAAACGTCGACACCGTGGTCATGCGGGTACGACCGTCGGCCTCCTCCAGAGTCACCACGGCCCGCACCGAGCCCATCTCGAGAACCGGGTCACCGTTCTCGTCGGCGAAGCCGTCCTCGAATTCCATCCGGCGCGGCGGCTGGATCAGCGTGGTCACCCACCAGCCGGGCCCCTTCTCGCCGTCCGGGCCGGTCATGTAGTAGTTCGACCGGCCGCCGGGCACGAAGTCGTGCCGCTCGAAGGTGGCCGGCCAGGTCGGCGGGCCCCACCAGCGCTCGAGCTGACGCGGGTCCTCCCAGAGCTGCCACACCCGCTCCGGGCTCGCGTCGAAATCGGCCACGAAGGTGAGGGTCAGCGCCTCGGTGTCGGTGTTCGAACTGATGACGGTCATGATTTCTCCTTCGGGGTTTTAGCTTTCTGGTCTCAGAACAGGATGTCGCTTATTTCTTCCGTGGTGAATACCCCGTGGGTATGAAAACAGGGACAGATCGACGGCACGGAGGGCACCTGGCCGTTCGAGAAGTGCACCGGCATGCCGTCGGGTGCGATGGGCAAGGTCGTGGCGACGACCGGTCCGGCTCGAGCACCGGGCCTAGAAGCCGACCACGCGCGAGCGCTGCGCGACCGCCGCCTCACCGTAGGGATAGTCGGAAACAACCGGTGAACTGAGTGCGCCTAACAGTTCCAGGTGCTCTGGGCTCAGTTGCACGTCGGCCGCGGACAGGTTTTCCGCGAGCTGCTTCACACTCCGCGCCCCGAGGATGACCGACGTCACCGCCGGTTGCACCTCAAGCCAGGCGAGGGACACCTGCGCGCTCGTGGCACCGATCTCGGCTGCAACCTCAGCGACGGCGTCGATGATGCGCCAGGTGCGTTCCTGCTTGTTACGCGGACCCCAGGCTTCCATCCCGCGCGCGGGATCCTCGCCGAGGCGCGTGGCTCCGGTGGGGTCCGTGTCGCGCCGGTACTTACCCGACAACCAGCCTCCGCCGAGGGGCGACCAAGGGAGAAGCCCCAGGCCCGCGTCGAGTGCGGCCGGCACGATCTCCGATTCGATTTCGCGCACGAGGAGGCTGTACTGCGGTTGCAGGGTGACCGGCGGCGTGAAACCGAGCGCCCGCGCCACGTACACGGCCTTCGTCAGCTGCCAACCCAGAAAGTTGGAGAAGCCGTAGTAGCCGATTTTCCCGCTCCGGATGGCGTCGTCGAGAAAGCGCAGGGTCTCCTCCAGCGGCGTCAACGCGTCCCAGGCGTGCAGTTGATATAGGTCGACGTGATCCGTGCCCAGCCGGCGCAGCGAATCGTCAAGTGCCCGGTTCAGATGCCGGCGGCTGGTTCCCCGATCGTTGGGGCCGGTGCCCATCGGAAACCTGCCTTTGGTCGCGAGAACGATCTGCTCACGCTCGGTCGGGTGCGAAGCCAGCCAGGACCCGATCATTTCCTCCGAGACCCCGGAGCTGTAGACATCCGCGGTGTCGACGAAGTTGCCGCCTGCCTCTACATATGTGTCCAGGAGTGTGTGCGCCATCTCCTGATCGGCCTCCGCGCCGAAAGTCATGGTGCCGAGGGCGTAGGTCGAAACGACCGCGCCGCTGTTGCCGAGTGTGCGATATTCCATGTGCGATTCCTGTTCTTTTTCGAGGCGGGGTGCCCGAGACCCTGCCATCAGTCTCACACGCTCGACTACGTCGATACCGCCCGTCCGTTGACCTTGAGGGCCACCCCGGGCAACCCTGTTCGACACCCATCGATTCCATGCTTTCTTCACCACCAGCACCGTCGACACCGTCGACACCGACACAACCCACCGCACTCACGCCACGATAGCGCTCGTGAATGCCGACCTTAGAGCAGTTCCTTGGCGCACCTGCCCGAGCACTGGCCCTGGGAGAAACCCAGGACGGCCCTGTTCGACCAGAACTTTCGACCGCGACAACCCGACCCCACCTGACCAAGCAGCCGACACCGGCATCAACAGGAACACCAGCGGAACACCCCGGGCCGCGAGACCCGGACCGCATCCGCGCCTGAAACTCCCAAAGCCCCCCAACCGATATCAGAATTCCCTCACAAGCCAGCCGGTGGACTCAGGCTAAGCAGCCGTGCTCGTCGGCCGTGTGACGCGAGTCCTCACGGTCGAGCCAGTCTCCCAAAAGGTGTCTCTCGGTCGCGGTGAGCACGGTTGTGTCGGCTAGAGACGCTCGAAGCTGCACAGCAGCAGTGACCGCAGCGGACCCGAATGTCGGTCCGGCGTCGTTCAAAACAGATGCGAGAACCGCTTCACGAGTGGATGGGATACCTGGAAGCTCGGAAACGTCGAGCATCCCGGCTTTGGCTGCGCGGTGGAGAGGACCGGCGAGAATGGTTGCTGCCGCCACAGAAGCGGGAGTGGTTTGACCTGGCCGCGATCCTCTATACGGCGGGTGGCTGCACACCGGCCGCGCGGCTGACGGCACGCGTGGACATTCCATCACGCCCGACGTCGACAAGGAGGGTCGTCGCGGCAGCGATGAGCCGAGCGCGGGTCTTGCGCCCGGTGTGAGTCAATTCCTTTTGCACATTCCGACCGTGACAGACGGCAGTTGGCGGCAGCCGAGGTCGTGATAATGTGCCGGTGGCATCAGTGTACGTAATTACTGAAATCTGAATCTCCCAGACCCAGCTGAAGGATCCCGGCATGGATTTTAGCAGACGTCATTTCTTGATCGGCTCCGGAGCGGTGTCATTACCCCTGCTCCTGTCAGGATGCGGTTTCGCGCCGCAGCAGTCAACCTCTACGGCCACGGGGTCAAAAACGTTGACATTCACTACGTGGGGCACAGACGCGGAGCTCGCAAGTTTCGCTCGCGCCATCGCGTCGTTCGAGGAGGCTAACGCGGGAACGAAGATCGAGCTGAATTCGGTTCCCTACGGACAGATGTTCACCAACATTGATGCCCAGCTGCAGGCGGGGAATCCGCCGGACATCTTCCGCGTGCCGTATTACACGTTTGGCAGTTACGCCGGTCGGGACCAGCTTTTGGACTTGAGCCCGTACCTGGAGTCCGGATTTTCCGATCGCTTCACCGACGCGGCCTGGGCGGCCGTGCAGGGTAACGATAAGCCGTTCGGGGTGCCTCACCACACCGATACCTCCGTGATCCTGTACAACAAAGCCACCCTGGAACTGGCCGGGATCACGTCGGTTCCCACCTCTCTCGACAGCGCCTGGACGTGGGACGAGCTGTCCGAGGTCGCCGCGACCCTCCGTGCCGCCCAACCCGCAGAGGCCTACCCAATGGCCTACAACTGGCAGGGTAATGGCGTCACCCGCTGGCTTAGCCTGCTCTTCCAGGCTGACGGCCGGTTCCTGGACACGAACCTCACCGACCCTGCGATCGACTCGGACGCAGGGTTGGCTGCCCTAGAGTTCTCGTCAAGCTTTTTCACGAAGAACTTCGTCCCGCCGAACAACACCATCAAGTCGGCCACGTTCGCGAGCGACACATGGTACTCGCAGACCTCGGCGATGGTTTGGTCCGGTGCGTTCGCTATCCCGGATGCCACAAACACACTCGACTTCGAGTGGGGCGCGACCTTCGCGCCACGTGGTAAGCGCGGTGGGGGCGACTTCGGGGGGAATGCGCTCGTCGCCACTGCGGGCACCGCCAACCCGGAGCTCGCCGCAGCCTTCCTTGACTTCGTCACGGGCGGCACGCAAATGCGCGACTTCTGCGAGACCGCCTCACTCCTGCCGACCCGTAAGGATCTCAGCGAATCGGGCATCGCTTTCGATGTACGTCCCGAGCTCGCCCCCATCTTCCTCAGCCAGGCTTCAACGGTGCGCGCCAAGGACTCAAGCCAGGTGGCGTCCCCCGACATGTCGAGAATCATCACCGTACTCCAGGACAGCCTGGAATCGGCCTTCGCCGGTTCGACAAGTACCGCAGACACTCTGAAATCAATCGCAGAAGGGATCGCCCAAACCACGGGCAATTCGTGACAAAAGTCGCCGTCGTGCAGGACCGCGTCGCGGGCACCGTCGCGCCGTCGCTTACGCTTCCAAGGCGCCCGGGGGGTCGTAATAGTAAAACCGTGCGCGAGGCACTCGCGGGGTGGCTGTTTCTGACCCCGAACATGCTGCTGCTTTGCCTATTCGTGCTCGTCCCGCTCGTGTGGACCGTGGTGATCAGCTTTCAGGAGACCAACGGGTTCGGGGTCGGTGCATACGTAGGTGTCGCCAATTATGAGCGCCTTCTTAGCGATCCGCTCTTTTGGAGATCCACGGCGAACACCCTGCTGTTCACAATCATCGTGACGCCTCTATCGATGGTCCTTGGCCTCGGCGCAGCCGTGCTATTCAACTCGATCCTTCCCGCCCGAGGCGTGTTCCGTTCCATTCTCATCATCCCGATGGCTATCTCGGGCGTCGCCACCGCACTGATTGGTGTACTTGTTTTCAACGAGAACAACGGCATCCTCGACAATTTGATCCGATTTATCGGACTTCCGAGCGTTAACTGGCAGTCCGGTGGATTCGCCGCGTTCGTGTCTGTTGTTCTCGTGACGTTGTGGTGGAGGGTCGGATTCAACATGCTCATCTACCTGGCGGGCCTTCAGAGCATCGGCCCCGAACTCTATGAAGCGGCCGAACTGGATGGGGCGGGTTTCTGGGTCCGATTCCGGAATGTGACAGTGCCCCTGCTTGGCCCGTCGTCATTCTTTCTGCTCATTCTCAACGTCATCTATTCCTTCCAAGTCTTCGACATCGTGTTCGTGATGACCGGCGGCGGCCCACAGAATGCCACATCCGTGCTTGTCACATACGCCTATGACACGGGTTTCGTGACTCGCGACCAGGGTTACGCCGCCGCTATCGGTGTCGTGCTTCTTCTCGTAACCTTTATCTTCACTGCGGTACGGTGGCGAACCAGCCGCAGCCGGGACCTGGTCGAATAAGGACACAATCGTGACAACATCCATCCTCTCGCCAGCGCCGGCGACCCGCAGGCAGAAGACAACAAGATTAGGGGCGCCGCGCTCGCGCAGAGGCTCGCGACGGGGGCTCGTAGCCCGCATCGTTGCGGCGATCCTCATCAGCATCGTTGTGCTGTTCCCGCTGTACTGGATGCTTGTAGTCGCGTTCTCATCGCGGTCCGAGCTGCTGGGTGGCACACTGCGTCTCTGGCCGCGTACCCTGACAGTCGGAAACTTTGAGCGCGTCCTCGCAGGGTTCCCGATTGCCACATGGTTTAGCAATTCCATGGCGATCTCGATCACGGTGGCAGTTCTCACGGTGCTCGTCAACCTGTTAGGCGGGTATGCCCTGTCGCAGCTCAAGTTCCGCGGTTCGAACGTCGTTTTTCTCATCGCCCTGACAACGTTGATGATCCCCGTGCAGGTGATTATGGTGCCGCTGTTTCGGCTCGTAACGAACCTCGGGCTTTACGGCAGCTACTGGGCGGTCATCCTGCCCACGGCCGCGAGTGCTTTCGGGTTGTTCCTCGCACGCCAATTCATTCTCTCCATCCCGCGCGACCTGATCGAGGCGGCGCGCATCGACGGGGCTAGCCACTTTAGAGTGTTCACGAGTATAGTTTTGCCGCTCTCAAAGCCGCTGATCGCTGTGCTGTTCTTCATGACGCTGCTGCAGTCCTGGAATGATTTCGCCTGGCCACTTATCGCCCTCAAGCAGAACGAACTCTTCACCCTGCCGATCGGCCTGCTCTACTTGCAGGGCCAATTCGGGTCGGATTTCGGTGCAACGATGGCGTTCGCCCTTATCAACGTGGTGCCCATGGTGGTGCTGTTTCTGGTGTTCCAGCGCTTCTTCGTGCAGGGATTCGCGCGCAGCGGCATCAAATAGGTGTGGCTTGTGAATTCGTCGAGTATCCGACCGATGTGGCCGGGCTGGGACCGGGTCGAGGCGGCGATCCGCCCGACGTTGCGCGCATCGATGAATGCTGTTCGTGGCCGACCACGATGACGTCAGCGCTTCGGGTCCGGCTGCGGCATCCGCACGTGTCGAGCCGGCCATTGTTTTTGAGTCGAGCACGCTGGGTAAGCAAGCGTGGCCGCGGCATCCGCGGGCCAGCACCAACCTGGCTGATCACCGTTCCGCGCTCGAGCTGGTGGGCGCTGGTCTGCTCAACCCGGAGAACCGGTGGCAACCTGTGAAGATCCACAACAAGGCGACGGAGGTGGACGCATGATCGTGCTGCTCTCGCTGTTCGTCAGCGATGGTCAAGCGAAAGTCGAACTCGCGGTTGCCCACGGAAAACGCGGGTTCGACGGTCGCTAGGCGCTGCGTGAACGCCAGGACGACCACGAGGCGGCACGAGCAGTTTTCGCGTGCCGCAGACTCGGCGACTGAACGGCGTTCGCCGGGGTCTGCGATGGGTCTAGCCGATACGGATGAGTTTCTTGTTCACGAATTCGCTGGCACCGTAGCGTCCGAGTTCGCGCCCGAAGCCGCTTCTTTTCACTCCGCCGAACGGTAGCTCCGCGCTACCGGCGTCGACGAGGTTGACGTAGACCATGCCGGCCTCGATGCGGTCGGCAACCCGCAGTGCCTGCTCGGGATCGGTCGTGAACAGGTAGGAGCCGAGCCCGAACGGAGTGTCGTTCGCGAGGGCGATGGCTTCATCTTCTGAGCCTGCCCGGTAGACGAACGCTACGGGGCCGAAGAACTCCTCGTGGTATGTGTCGTTGTCTCGCGTGACATCGGTGAGCACGCCGGACGGGTAGAAGTTACCAGACCGTTTGCCAGTGCTCGCCAAGGTCGCTCCCTGTGCGACTGCGCGCTCGACCTGCTCCGCGAGATGTTCGGCCGCGTCGAGGGACGAGAGGGGTCCGTAGTCTGCCTCGGGGACGGTCGGGTCGCTGGGAGAGCAAGCCAGGATGGCGGCGGTGAACTTCTCCGTGAACTCATCGTAAAGTTCATCGATCACGATAAATCGCTTGGCGGCGTCGCAGGCCTGCCCGCCATTGCGGAGGCGACCGGCGACGGCGGCATCCACTGCGGCGGCCATGTCGTCGGTACTCAGCAGAATGAACGGGTCTGATCCGCCCAGCTCCAGCACGACCTTCTTGAGGTGACGACCGGCCACCTCGGCAACGGCCGCGCCGGCGCCCTCCGAACCGGTGAGGGAGACGCCCTGCACCCGCGGGTCGGCGATGATCGTGGCGACCTGCTCGCTGTCCGCGTACACATTGGTATAGGCGCCAGCCGGAAAGCCTGCGTCCTGGAAGATTTGCTCAATCGCCGCGGACGACTCCGGGCACTGCGACGCATGCTTGAGGATGATCGTGTTGCCCGTCATGAGGTTCGGTGCGGCGAAGCGCGCAACCTGGTAGTACGGAAAATTCCACGGCATGATCCCAATCAGCACACCAAGCGATTTGGAACGCATGAACGCGGAACCCTCGCCGCTGAGCAGGGCGATTGGTTCGTCCTTCAGAAATTCCTGCGCGTTGTCGGCGTAGTACCGGTAGATGTCGGCGGCGTAGTCGACCTCGCCGAGCGCTTGATCGACGGGCTTGCCCATCTCGCGCACGATCATGGCCGCCAGCTCGTCACGGCGCTCCTCATGCAAATCGCCGACCCTGCGCAGGAGCGCGGCCCGCTCGTTGGTTGAAGAGCTGCGTGACCAGCCGTGGTGGGCCTCATCCGCCGATGCTATAACCTGCTCGATTTCATCAGCAGAAAGCTGGGGGTAAGTTTTGATGGTCTCGCCTGTGGCGGGGTTGACAACGGCATGGTGGCTCACGAGCCACCTCCTTTCACGGTCGGACTACTGTTCCGGAAATTGGCACTGATACGAGCCAACCATGTTCGCGGGATTTGTCAAGGCGAATGAAGCCAGCGGAAGTTGCGGCGGCTCGTTTCGTCTCGGTGTGGTCTTCTTAGCCTGAATCCCCGGGTCGACGTGAGATTTTGACGGCGCGATATGCCAAGAATACCCAGCTGATCAGGTAGATAGAACTTGTCTAGAGTTTAAATTTACCAAACAGATGAGCATCTTGTAGATGCAAGCTACCCACACCAACCGCACCGTTTCTGCATCATTCACCGACCGAATCTTGTGTCGTGCGCTGAGTTGGTCCCGATCATGAAATTGGCCGCCCGAGCGGGGCCGGCGACCCTGGCCGATCAGTGGCTGAGCGTCCCCGCCGACAAGGGTGCCAATGCCGGCTTGAAAGTCAGCTCACTGGTCGGAGGGATGGTCGCCGGCGCAGACTCGATCGACGACCTCGCGATTCTTCGTCACGGCGGCATGCGGAAGGTCTTCACCAACTGATAAGCGACGTCGACGTTGGGGGCGTTCCTGCGCGACTTCACGTTCGGTCACGTCCGGCAGCTCGACGCCGTCGCCTCACGCTTCGTGCGGGGCCTCGCGCCCGAAACGCCACTCCGGCGTGCGCGGCCTCAACGTGTTGCTCGCAGCGCTGAAAAGTGTTGCTCGCAGCGCTGAAAACTGACGTGTCAGCGCCGATCATCATCAGCGCCGATCATCATCGGTCAACGGCTCCGCCGCGGTGCGTGCGGGTCACCGCGCGGCGCCGCCCGTTTGATCCGTGGTGCCCTCACCACCACCAAACGGCTCCACGGAGCCGAAAAAACGCGCGTGCTCCTCCGCGCCGACTCTGCCTGCTACGGTCACGCCTCAATCAGTGCGACCCTCACAGCCGGTGCCGACGTCTCCGTCACCGCCCGCATGGAACCCGCCATCAAACGAGCGATCGGAACGATCCCCGACAACGCCTGGACAGCGATTGAATACACCAACGCGATCAATGACAACAGCACGAAAACGTGGATCACGTAGCACCGAAGTCGCCGAGGTCCCGTTCACCGCGTTCACGTCCCGCAAGAAGGCCGAGAACATCACCGGGTGCCTGGCTGCCTCGTGTTCGCGGGGCGTGACACGGCCGGCAAGGGCGGCACCATCAAACGCACCACCGCGCAGGTGAGCCCCCGGGTCTTCCGAGTCGCGGCACTACCGTTCCCACTGAACGCGAGAAGTCCCAGCTGTACATCCAGCGTTACCTGGAGCATTTCCCCGCGGCCGGCGAGGTGGTCCTCTTCGACCGCAGCTGGAACAACCATGCGGGCGTGGAGCGGGTGATGGGTTTCTGCACTCCGGATCAGACCGAGCACTTCCTGCGGATGACGCCGCTGGGCGCTTTGGTATGTCGCGCATACCGACGACAAGAAGAGGGTCCGCCTCGACATTATCAGCCACCTCCTCAGCCAGGTGCCGTACGTGCCGTTCCCCGGGCTCGACGTCAGGCTCCCCCAGCGCCAGAAGCGCGGTGACTACCGGGGGCCGAAGTTGACAGTTCGACAGATTCCGACCCCGTTCATAGTCACGTCGCGATGCCCGTCGCGATGGGGAGCCGATGATGCAAGCCACAACCGCAGCATCCACTGCCCCGGCGCCGGCCGCCGCCTGAACCAGCTTTCCTGAACTAGCCTTGACCTGCACGGTCCAACGGCGGGTGGGGGTAGATGTGACATTGCTTGAAGGTGCGATCATCCTGATCGCCGGGCTGGCCGCGGGAGTCATCAACGTGGTCGCCGGCGCCGGAACACTCATCACCTTCCCCGTTCTTCTGGCGTTGGGCGTGCCGCCGATCACGGCGAACGTGTCCAATACCGTGGGTCTGATCCCTGCGTCTATTGCCGGCGCCCACGGCTACCGACGCGAGTTGCGGTCGCAGTGGCGCCCCGTAGCTGTGATGGCGATCTTCTCCGCCGTGGGCGGCATCGTCGGCGGTCTGCTCCTGCTCGCCCTGCCCGCACAGGCGTTCGCCGGCGTCGTGCCCTTCCTGCTGCTGCTGGCCGCGGTGCTCTCGGCGATCCAGCCTCGGGTGGCCGGCTTCGTGCGACGCAAGGCGCCGGCGGCACCCGCCGACACACTGCTGACCAAAACGGATACGCGTCCCCTCACCCTCGGGCTCATCCTCGGGGTGCTCGCGACGGGCGTGTACGGCGGGTATTTCGGTGCCGCCCAGGGGGTCGTGCTGCTCGCGCTGCTGGGCATACTCTGGTCCACCGACATACACCGGGCAAACGGCACCAAGAACGTGCTCGCCGGAGTCGCGAACATCGTTTCGGCGATCATCTTCATCTCCAGCGGGACCGTGGACTGGAGAATCGCTCTCCTCATCGGCATCGGCTCCGCGGCGGGCGGCTGGCTGGGTGCCCGTATCGGCCGCACGCTCTCCGCGCCGGTACTGCGCTCCATCCTGGTCGTGGTCGCGGTGACCGCCGCAGTGGTGCTCTTCCTGAGCTAGGGGGCGGAGCCGCCCGGGCCCGGCGCCGAACAAATTCGACGGAGATTTTGAGGCAGCGCGCAATTTTGGGCAGGTTTGGAGCCGTTTCGGCCCAAATCTCCGTCGAATTCGTCAGGGAGACCGGATGCCGCAGTCTGGCGCGGGCGGGTGGCGCGCCACCGTCTGAGACGGGCGGCGCGCCACCGCGTGTCACCTGAGGATGCGAATGAGCTTCTTGTTGGCAAACTCCGCGATGCCGAAGCGTCCCAGTTCACGGCCGAAGCCAGACCTCTTCACTCCACCGAAGGGCAGTTCTGCTCCGTCGAGGAGCGAGCCGTTGATGAAGACCATCCCGGCGTCGATCTGGTCCGCCACGCGCAGGGCCTGTTCCGGGTCGGTGGTGAAGAGATACGAACCCAGGCCGTACGGGACGTCGTTGGCCACCTGCACGGCCTCGGCCTCGTTCGCCACGCGATAGACGGCGGCGACCGGGCCGAAGAACTCTTCCCGGTAAGCGTCACTCTGAGGGGACACGTCGGTCAGGACCGTCGGCGAGAAGAAGGCGCCCATGCGGTTTCCCCGCGCGGTGACGGTTGCGCCCTGGGCTTCGGCGCGCTGAAGCTGTTCCTCGAGGCCCTCGGCGGCACCGAGGGAGGACAGCGGGCCGAGCGTGGTGTCCGGCGACGTGGGGTCTCCGGGAACGTTGCCGGTGATCTTCGCCGTGAAGCTCGCCAGGAAGGCGTTGTACAGGCCGTCGATCACGATGAAGCGCTTGGCCGCGTTGCAGGACTGACCGGAGTTGTCGAGGCGGGCGTCGACGGCGGCGTCGACCGCTTCGTCCATATTGTCCGTGCTGAGCAGGATGAACGGGTCGGATCCGCCCAGTTCGAGCACGACCTTCTTGAGGTTGCGGCCGGCGACCTCCGCGACCGCCGCACCCGCGCCTTCAGAACCGGTCAGCGACACACCGCAGACACGGGGGTCCGGAATGATGATGTCGGAGATCTGAGCACTGGAGGCGTAGACGTTGCGGTATGCGCCGTCGGGGAAACCGGCATCCGTGAAGATCGCCTCGATCGCGGCAGCGGACTCGGGGCACTGCGAGGCGTGCTTGAGTAGGATTGTGTTGCCGAGAACCAGGTTCGGACCGGCGAAGCGGGCGACCTGGTAGTAGGGGAAGTTCCACGGCATGATCCCGACGAGCACTCCGAGGGAGGCGCTCCGAATGAACGCCGAGCCTTCACCACCGAGCAGCTCGATCGGTTCGTCGGCGAGGAAGGCCTCGCCGTGGGTCGCGTAGTACGAGTAGATGTCGGCCGCGAAGTCGACCTCGCCGAGGGCCTGCGCGACGGGCTTGCCCATCTCGCGCACGATGAGCTCGGCCAGATGCTCACGCCGCTCGGTGTGCAGGTCCGCGACACGCTGCATCAGGGCCGCGCGCTCGGCGACCGACGTGCGGCGAGAGAACTCACTGTGGGCACGGTCTGCGGCTCCGATGGCCTCGGTCACCTCAGCATCGGTTGCCAGAGTAAAACTCGGTCCGCTGTCCCCGGTGGCGGGGTTCGTGACTGTGTACTTGTTCATATTTTCTCCCCAAGCTTGCTTCGTTGACGCCGATCGAGACGGGACCGCTGCTGCCGGAGGCGGTCGCGCCCGTGTCGTTACAGTCTGCCGCTGTCAGGGGTTTTGGGCAGCCATTTTGGTGAACTTTTTCGGCCTTCCGGGTCTGTCACCGGATTCCGTTCAACTGTCAGGCTGCACAACCCGTCGGCGTTCCAGTCGAGGCCGTGAGCGCAGAGCGCCGCGAGCTCGGCGCGGGGGTGATCAAGCACGTCGTGCACGCTACCAGCCGCCCTGCAGCACCTCGTCGAGCCGGTCGACGAAGAAGTCCGCGCTCTCCCGACTCAAGCACAGGGGCGGCTTGATCTTCAGCACGTTCTGCCTCTCCGAGGTGGGCTGCACGATCACGCCGAGCTCCAGCATCCGTTCGCAGATGGCGGCGGTCTCGCTGACCGCCGGCTCCAGGGTGTCCCGGTCGCGCACGAGTTCCACCCCCATGTACAGGCCCAGGCCGTGCACCATCCCGATCAACGGATGCCGTTCCGCGAGCTCTGCAAGCCGGCCTGCCAGGTGCCGGCCGACGGCATCCGCATTCTGCTGGAGGGATTCGTCCCGGATGACGTCGAGCACGGCCAGCCCCGCGACGCAGCTGACCGGGCTGCCGCCGGCCGAGGAGAAGAAGTTGCCCTCCCTGGCCAGGGATTCGGCGATGTCCCGGCGGGTGAGCACCGCGCCGAGCGGGTATCCGTTGCCCATCGCCTTGGCCACCGTTAGGATGTCGGGCACGACGCCCTGCTGCTGCACGCCCCAGAAGTGGCTGCCCAGCCGGCCGTAGCCGACCTGCACCTCGTCGGCGATGCACAGCCCGCCGCGTGCACGGACCTGCTCGTAGACACGGGCGAGGTATCCCGCCGGGGGCACGACGCCGCCGGCATTGCCCAGCACAGGCTCGCAGATGAACGCGGCCAGGTCAGCCCCCGGGCCGTCCGGATCGGCCAGCAGCCGGGCTAGGTCGGCCGCGTACTCCCCTGCCGCCCCGGCACCGCGATGCGTCCCGCGATAGGAGTTCGGAACATCCGCGATGTGCACCCAGTCGGGCCGGGAGGCCAAGGAGAAAGGGTTGTCGAAGGCCGAGGTCGACACCGCGTCGGAGGCCGACGTCCAGCCGTGGTAGCCCTCTTGTAAGGCGACGACGTTGCTGCGGCCGGTGTGGATCCGGGCCAGGCGCAGGGCCAGGTCCACGGCCTCGCTGCCGCTGTTGACCAGAAGCACGGTGTCGAGGATGGGATCCGGTGATGTCGCCACGATGTGTTCGCAGAGGTCGGCCAACGCCGAGTAGAGGAACCGGGAGTTCGTGTTGAGCAACGCCAGCTGATCGCTCACGGCACGGGTGAACCGGGGGTGGCTGTGCCCGATCACGGCGACGTTGTTGACCATGTCGACGTAGGAGCGCCCGTGGGTGTCGATCAGCAGTTCCTGCCAGCCGCGTTCGATCTGCGGCGGCCGTTCGTAGTACTTCTCCTGCGCCGCGGCCATCATGGCACCGCGCCGGGCCAGTTCGATCGCCGGGTCGACGACGGATGCCTGCGGCGCCAGCCCAAGCAGCCGCGCCGGGTCCGGTGCGAGGGTTGCCCACGCGGCGGCCCGGGAGGGCTGGGTGAAGTGCGGGACCGGCAGACCCGGGCGAGCGAGCTTCTGCACGGTCACCCGAGCAACCGGGCTCGCAACGCCCACGGGCTCCCCCGCGGCGATCGCGGCCCCCGGCACGAGGTTCGACACGATGCCGCCGATGCGCAGCCCGAAACCGGCCAGCGTCAGAACCAGAGTGTCGCCTCCGATCTCGGTGACCGAGGCAGCCGCCGGCGCGACGATCACCGAACCGGCAGGCAGGAAGACCTCGGTGAACAGCGCGAACGTGTCGGGTTCCCGGCGCGAGTGCGGCGGGGTTCGGGTGAGCCGGAACTGGCCGTAGGGGGCGACGGCGGCGCTGCGTCGGGCGAGGGCGGCCTGCGCGAGCCGCCACTCGGCATCCGTTGTCTGCCAAAGGCCGTCGGCCAGGGCCGGGCTGGTCACGGCGAAGTCGAGCATTTCGTAGTCGCCGTCGGCGAGCGCGGGGATCATCGGCACGGTCGTGTGTTCGGGCACGGTCGTGTGTTCGGCACCAGTGTGCGGCCGCCGACCGAGCGCCTGCCGGATGGCCGCGTCCGCTTCCTCCCAGCCGATCGCGCTGGCTGCGGCGAAGACCTGCCACTCGGCGTCCATCCGGTGCCTCGCGTAGTCGTTGTTCGCGTCGATCTGCACCTGCTGCTCGCCGCTGGCCACCAGCACCGCCCCGCGGAGCACGATCAGCGGCCAGAGCGCGGTGATCTCGGCCTCGGTCAGGGGAACGACCTCGTCGAAGGCGACGATCGCCTCGAGGGCCGCCAGCGGATTGTCCGGCATGTGGTGCAGAACGGATGCCGCCGTGACCGCCAGCTCCGCGACCAGCCACCCGGTGGCCAGATCGCCGAAGTCGATGACCCCCTCGGGCACGTGGTGGCCGTTCGGCAGCACCCGGCAGATCACGTTGTCATCGGTGATGTCCCCGTGGATGGTCTGCAGCCGCAGCGCGGACGCCACAGCCGCCAGACGTGCGGCGGCGCTGTCGGCGATGGCACGGAGCTGATCCCTGGTCTCTTCCGCCGGCACCCAGCGCATCAGCACGTCCATCACGGCCTTCGCGTTGCGCAGGTCCCACTGCAGCGTGCGGTCGAGGCCGTCCGCCGCGAAGTCACGCAGGTGCAGCGACGTGGTGCCCGAGAGCCGGCCGAGCGCCCGGACCACCGGCGGGGCCAGATAGCCCCGCGCCTCGAGCGACGGGCCCTCGAGGAAGGTGAGCAGCCGCACCGGGAGGAGGGCGGCATCGGCTGCGTGCCAGTGCTGGCGGCTGAGGCCGTTCAGCCCCCGCACGGGCTGCGGCACGCGCATGCCGCGCTCGGTTAGGAACACCATCACCGCGTCCTGCGCGGCCAGCTCGGCGGCTGAGAAGGCCGGGTTGTCGACCTTGAGCACGTAGCGCTGCGTCGCTCCACCCGCGAAGTCACCGGCGGAGTCACCCGCGGAGTCACCGGTAGGGGCAGCAGTGGCGGCATTGGTGGAGTCACCGGTGGCGGCGCTGGTGGCGGCACTGGTGGCGGCACTGGTGGCGGCACTGGTGGCGGTGATCAAAAAGTTGCGGTCCTGCTGGCTGCCGAGCTCGCGGGCCGTGCCGGTGATCCCGAAGAGCGAGGACGCCATCGATTCGGCGTCGGCCGCGGTGATATCCGGGCGCACGAGCCCCTGGCCGCTGAAGAAATCAAAACCAGGCACGTCGACGCTCCTCGCAGATAGTGCAATGAATCCTGCCAGTTTGGCACCAGGGCCGCTCGTTCTGTGCGCCCAACGCTCAGTTCGCGCGCAACTCGGAGCCCGGCGGGCAGGGATGACATCATCGAGAGAGACAGCGTCGTCGTCACAGACCAAGGGACACGAGCGAACACTCGTGGATTCCGGGAACGAACAACGACCGAAAGCCGCCGCAGTGAACCACATAGCAGAGCCCTCCGACATCCGTCTCATCGTTTCAGACATGGATGGCACTCTTCTCGACGACGACGGCAACGTGCCCGACGCGTTCTGGCCGCTCCTCGACGACCTCCATCGGGCCGGGATCCTGTTCGTGCCGGCCAGCGGACGCCAGTATCAGACACTGCACGGCATCTTCGGCGAGCACGACGGACTCATCTACATCGCGGAAAACGGAACCAACGTGGTGCAGGACGGCATCAGCATCGACGTCGAACCCGTCGTGTCCGAGATCATCGCCCCCATCGTGGACTGGGTGCGCGGCACCGCCGCCACGGGCGCCGACTTGGGGCTCGTCGTCTGCGGCGCCCGGAGCGCCTACATCGAGCGTAGCGACGAGCGCTTCGTCGACCAGGTTCGCCGGTACTACGCAGCGGTCGAGGTCGTAGCGGATGTGCATGCGGCCGCCCTCGACGATGTCATCTTGAAACTGGCGATCTACGACCCTGCCCGCGCCGAACAGCGAAGCGGACCGGCCTTGCGCGGCCTTGGGCTGCCCGCGGAGGTCGTGGTCTCGGGCGAGAACTGGGTCGATGTGATGCGCCAGGGAGCGAACAAGGGTCGAGCGTTGGAACGGCTCCAGCAGCAGCTCGGAATCAGCCGGGCCCAGACGATGGCGTTCGGCGACTACCTCAACGACGCCGAGATGCTCGATGCCGCCGGGCACTCCTACGCCATGGCCAACGGCCACCCGAGCATCCTGGCGCGCGCCGCGAACATCGCGCCGTCGAGCTCGGAGGCCGGCGTGGTCAGCAGCATCCTCGCCGCCCTACCGCACCTGCAAAGTGCGCACGTGACCGCCTGATCGCCCGGTAGCTCCCTGCCGCGCCTCCGTCCCGAACGAATTCGACGGAGATTTTGCCCATATCGGGCCCGAACACGACGGAATGCCTGTTTTCGACGAGAATCTCCGTCGAATTGGTTCGCCGCCTCTCATCTAGTCCTGGCCGGCCGGATGATATATGATCCGAGAAGCGATAATAGAACTTTGTGTTCGATTATCGAACACGTCAGGACATGCACGCTACGACAGTGACGTCCGATTCACCCACGCAGAGCCCACAAAGAAGTGAGGAAGCCGTGCAGTTTCACCACCACGGATACGTGTCCACCGATCCTCGCATCCAGGATGCCGCCGGGGTCGGCCTCAATCGCCCGGGCGAGCTCCCCGAGAACGTCGACGTTCTCATCGTCGGAACGGGCCCAGCCGGCATGATCACCGCCGCGCAGCTCTCCCAGTTCCCCGGCATCACGACCCGCATCGTCGAGCGCCGCGGTGAGCGCCTCGCAATCGGGCAAGCCGACGGCATCCAGGCCCGCAGCGTCGAGACCTTCCACGCGTTCGGTTTCGCGGAACGCATCATCGCCGAGGCCTACCGCATCACCGAAATGGCCTTCTGGACACCGGACCCCGCCGACGTGACCCGCATCATCCGTTCGGCCCGTGCCGTGGACGACCCCACCGGCATCAGCGAATTCCCGCACCTGATCGTCAACCAGGCGCGTGTTCTCGACTACTTCGCCGAGGTGATGGCGCACTCCCCCACGCGAATGGAGCCGGATTTCGGCTTCGATTTCCGTAGCCTGGAGAACACCGACGAGGGCGAGTATCCCGTCACGGTGACGCTCGTGCACACCACCGGGGAGAAGCAGGGCCAGGAACGCGTCGTGCACGCCAAGTACGTGGTGGGCGCCGACGGTGCCCGCAGCGCTGTGCGCGACTCGATCGGCTGTACGCTCGCCGGCGACCAGGCATTCCACGCCTGGGGCGTGATGGACGTGCTCGCGGTCACCGACTTCCCGGACATCCGCATGAAGTGCGCAATCCAGTCCGAATCCGGCGGCAACATCCTGCTCATCCCGCGCGAGGGCGGATACCTGTTCCGCATGTATGTGGATCTCGGCGAGGTGGCCGCTGACGACAACGGGGCAGTGCGCACGACGACGATCGAGGAGATCATCGCGAAGGCCAACGGCATCCTCCACCCGTATACCCTCGACGTGAAGAATGTCTCCTGGCACAGCGTGTACGAGGTCGCCCATCGTCTCACCGATCGGTTCGACGACCTCCTCCCCCACGAGATCGGCACACGCACCCCGCGGGTGTTCATCACCGGGGACGCCTGCCACACACACAGCGCCAAGGCCGGCCAGGGCATGAACGTGTCGATGCAGGACGGCTTCAACCTGGCCTGGAAACTCGGCTACGTGATCGAAGGCCGCAGCCCCGAATCCCTGCTTGGTACCTACTCTGCCGAGCGCCAGGTCATCGCGAAGAACCTGATCGATTTCGACAAGACCTGGTCGACCCTGATGGCGACGAAGTCGGAGGACCTGGAAGTTCCACTGGAGGAGTTCTATACGAAGACGGCCGAGTTCCCGTCGGGTTTCATGACGGAATACGCGCCGTCGATGCTGACCGGCGAGGCAACACACCAGCACCTCGCCACGGGATTTCCGCTCGGCAAGCGCTTTAAGTCCGCCCCGGTGGTGCGCGTCGGCGACGCCAACCCCGTGCAGCTCGGACACCACCACCGCGCCGACGGCCGGTGGCGCCTGTACGCGTTCGCGGATGCCGCTGTGTCCGGCGATGCCTCGGCGCTGACCGAGTGGGCCGAGTGGATCCGCACCTCACTCGAGTCGCCGCTGCTCGCGTACACCCCCACCGGGAGCGACATCGACAGTGTCTTCGACGTCAAGGTGGTCTACCAGCAAGAGCACACCGGGGTGGACATCGGCCGGGCTCCGGGCGTTTTCCTGCCGATAACAGGCCCCTTTGAGCTGATCGACTACGAAAAGCTCTATGCAACCGACCCGGCGCACGACATCTTCGAGCTGCGCGGGATCGACCGCGGCGGTGCCGTCGTGGTGGTGCGCCCGGACATGTATGTGGCGAACGTGCTGCCGCTGACCGCGACCGCTGAGCTCGCGGCGTTCTTCCGACAGATGTTGCTGGTGCGGTAGCCGCTCCTGCGGTAGCCGCTCCTGCGGACACCTGAGGCCGCGAGAGCGGGTGACTCGTCGCTTTGAGCAGCGCTGTTCGACGATTCACCCGCTCTCGCAGCTAGTCGGCGGACGGCCTCTGCCGCTGCTTCTTGGTGGCCGACCGCTGTTGCTTCGCGGCGAGGTGCCTTCGGCCCGAACCACGAGTGGGTTTGGTCGGCCGGCGGATGGGCGCATCGGGAGCCAGGCCCGCGGCCACGATGTCGGCGAGCTTCGCCAGAGCGAGCTCGCGGTTGCGCAGCTGGGAGCGCCGCTCGGACGCGGTCACGGTGATCGCCCCGTCGACGAGGCGTTTGGCGAGGCGGGTGAGCAGGCGCATCCGCTGGTCGTCGGAAAGCGTCTCCGACTCGGCAACGCTCCAGATGAGCTCGACGCGGCTGTCGGAGGTGTTCACGTGCTGGCCGCCCGGCCCTGACGACCGCGAGAACCGCCAGCCGAGTTCGCGCTCGGGAATGGTCAGCGCGGTCGACACCTCCAGATCCATGTGACCAGCGTGACACGATCTTGGGGTTGGTGTCGGCTGGAGTGCTCCGGTGGCCAAGCAACACCGTGATCGCGTCTGTCGAACTGTGGGGGCACTGTGCGCCCGGGTGGTGGCGGACGAAGCCACGTCCCTAGGAGGCGGCGGTGACCCGATTTCGGGAACGCACGTTGACGCTGGTCGAGCCCGCCGCGACCGGTGAGCGGTTGGCCGGGTTCCCTCCCCCAGGCCGCCAGGTGCGGGTGGGGTCGTAGCAGTAGGGTGCCCGGACTTGGGGTGTGCCGCGGATCATGCGGATGTTCCAGCCGGAGGTGTCGATGCTGTGGTGGTGGTACCAGCAGAGCAGTACCCCGTTGGTGATCTCGGTTTTTCCGCCGCGGTACCAGGGGATCACGTGGTGTACTTCGCACCAGGCGGCGGGCACGGTGCAGCCGGGGATGGTGCAGCCGCCGTCGCGGGCGGCGATGGCGCGGCGCTGGGCCCGGTTGAAGAAACGATTCTCGGTGCTGAGGCTGAGGACCTCGTTCCTCAGGCCGAACACGATCTCCTGAAATCCGCCGGCGCAGAGCGCCTGCTTCACACTTGTCAGCGAGATCGGCGCTTCGACGCCGTCGATCCAGCCCACCCCACGGCCCGCGGCCAGGTCGGCCTGGTTGACGTGGATCATGACGGTGGGGGCGGCGCCGCCCATGGTCGGGGTTCCCGCGTCACGGGTGGCGGCCTCGAACACACCGCGGAGGATGTCGGCGCGCTTCTGACCACCGTTACGGTCGTCACTGAGGGCCGCGGCCTCGGCGCCCGGGATCAGCTGCCCGGCCGCCATGCGCGCCTGTTCCTTGGCCGTGGGGAATGCCGGCGCCGCGTGAGCGGAGAGATACGTGTCGAAGATGGCGTTCATGATGCCGCGGAGCTCCGACGTGACGCCGCCGCGAAGCGGGTAGAGGCCGTCGCGGAAGAGCCCGAAGCCCACAGTGCTGCGGGCTTCGGCGACGGGCTCGTTCGGGGCGGTGCCGTCGGGATCGAGGCGAGCCTGCCACTGCCCCGCCATACCCCGCACCAGGTCCGCAGGAAACGCGAACCCCTCACCCGGCAGGCCCTGGGTCTCGTCGGTGACGGCGCCGGTCGCGCTGGCCACCAGGGCGCGCTCGGCGGTGCCGAGGTCGTCGGGCGCGACCCGGGCCGCGACCTGGTCGAGGGCCGTGACGATGTTCTCGGCCGCGTCGACGCCGAGGTCCCCGGCGGTGAGGGCATCGGCCACGGCCGGGTAGTAGGGCGGCAGCATGCTGGTGCCCGCCCGGCGGGCGGTCACGTTCTCGCCCAGGCGCACCCGCCGGTTCGCCTCACGAGAAGAGACGCGGGTCAGACGAGTGATCAGGTCGATGCCGCTGCTGGCCCCGTTCTTATCCGCCAGGGACTCATGGCCCAGGATGCGCCGGGACCGCACCGCAATATCGGCGGCAGAGGCAACCCTGGCCGCATCGACCCGACGGCCGAGGTCTTCAACCGTGCCCAGCACCATCATCGCGTCCGCCTCGCCCAGGAGGGAAAAGGACACCGAATCCAGCACGGCCGCGGCCAGATCACGCGCCTGCTGCAGCTGCTGCACAAGGGGTGACTGTGTACGGGGTGCCTGCGCGAGGGGTGCCTGCACGAGGGAAGGCACCGCCTGCGGTGAGGCGGTGGGGTGGTGCGGAGTGGGGGCTCCAGCCATGCCTCAATAGTAGACGTATACGAATGTACAGTCAAGAGCTTCTGCACGGATATCGAAAGTAATTCGGTCGGCGCGGTGCCGTGGTGTTGGCTACGCACCGGCATCCGTTGCTGTGATCTCAGGCACCCGGGCTCCCTAACGAATTCGACGGAGATTTTACCGATTTCGAGCCCAAACGGATGCTGTGGGCCGGTTCTGAGCAAAATCTCCGTCGAATTCGTTCGGCCGATGGCCACCGGTTGGAAGCTTCGCGATGGGTTGGGAGGTTGGGGCGCCTTCAGGCTGAGCCAGCAGCAGCAACAGCAACGGCAACCTCAGCCTGCAGCGGAAGCGCCCGGACGCTCTCGAAGCGGCGCAACTCCCCGTCGATCGGATCGGTGAAGGTCACCTCGCTCGCCAGGAGCTGCAGCGGGCGGGTGAAATCGTCGAGCGCGACATCCTGAACGACCGGGTACACCGGGTCATCGATGATGGGGATCCCTAGGCCCAGCATGTGCATCCGCAGCTGATGGGTCTTTCCGGTGCGCGGCGTCAGCCGATAGACGCCCGTGTGCTCCAGAACGGTCTCCAGCTCGATCAGCGACTCGGCATTGGCCGGGTCGTCGGTCACCTCGGCCTGCCAGTGGCCGCACCTGCTCGTGAGGTGGTTGCGCACGGTGACGGGCAAATCCAGATCCGGCCGCAGCGGGGCCAGCGCCCGGTAGGTCTTTTCGACCTCGCCGCGTTGGAACATCGATTGATACTCCCCACGCCAGCGCCGCTCCGTCGCCAGAACCACGAGGCCCGATGTCACCCGATCCAGGCGATGCAACGGCGAGAGCTCGGGAAGTCCCAACTCGGCGCGCAAGCGCACCACCACACTCTGTACAACGTGTCGGCCGCGCGGAATGGTCGAGAGAAAGGCCGGCTTGTCGATCACGACGAGTCGGGCATCCCGATGCACCACGTGGATGGTCCCGGGCACGACTGTCTCATCGGCGAGATCGCGATGAAACCAGACAAAGGTACGCGGGCCATAGGGGTCGCTGCCCACGACCAGCGCGCCCGACTGATAGGCGAAGCGTTCCCCGGCCAGAAAGCCGGCGACATCGACGAACTCGGCGAGTCGCTCGAGCAACCACGCACCCATGGTCGGCCACGGATGCGGCCCGGCCCGGCCCCCATCCGGCGTGCATACCCAGGCAGCGTCAAGCCCGTGGCGCTGTGGCAACGGGGAGGGCGGTGGCATTCACCGATCGTACGCCGCCCGGCAACCGCTCCACCAACTCGGAGACACCGGCGGCGAGCCGAAGCACATGACTGCGAAACCCTACAGGTAGTATGTGAATCGCACCCCAACCACTAGATGTGGTTCTTTCGCCCGACTCAGCGTCCCGCCCGATTGCCGTGGGTACCAACCCCAAGGAGATGGCAGCGCGTGCTGAAAATGGAAAACCCCGGCGCAGGAAACCTCACGACCGAGCATGCTCTGGGCGCGCTCATGGTGGCCAAACGGGACGGCCGCCTGCTCGCTTTCGACAACGCCCGCATCTACGGGGCACTGGCCAAGAGCTTCACCGAGGTGAACGGCGAGTTGACCCCGCTCACGCACCGCACCATCCGTGACCTGGTCGCTCGCGTCGACCGCGAGATCGCCTCGCGCTTCGCCGTCGACATCAAGATCTACGAGGTGCAGAACATCGTGGAACACGCCCTGCTGGACAGCAAGGAGTACGACGCCGCCGAGGCCTACATCAATTACCGCATCCAGCGGGACTTCGCCCGCAGCAAGGCCACCGACATCAACCACTCGATCATAAAACTGATCAGCAAAGACGAGTCGGTCGTCAACGAGAACGCCAACAAGGACAGCGACGTCTTCAACACCCAGCGCGACCTGACCGCCGGCGCGGTGGGCAAGGCCATCGGCCTGAAGATGCTGCCCCCGCACGTCGCCAACGCCCACCAGAAGGGCGACCTGCACTTCCACGACCTCGACTACCACCCCTACGCGCCGATGACGAACTGCTGCCTGATCGACTTCACGACGATGCTGAGCCAGGGCTTCCGAATCGGCAACGCCGACGTCAACCCGCCCCGGTCGATCCAGACGGCGACGGCCCAGATCTCGCAGATCATCGCCAACGTGTCGTCGAGCCAGTACGGCGGATGCTCGGGGAACCGCATCGACGAAGTTCTCGCCCCCTACGCCGAGAAGAACCTCGAAAAGCACCTGGTCGACGCAGGCAAGTGGATCGCGGATAAGTCGCAGCACCGGTCCTATGCCGAGGAGAAGACCCTCAAGGACATCTACGACGCGATGCAGAGCCTCGAATACGAGATCAACACCCTGTTCACCTCGAACGGGCAGACCCCCTTCACCTCCCTGGGCTTCGGCCTCGGCACCAGCTGGTTCGAGCGAGAAATCCAGAAGGCGATCCTACAGATCCGGATCGAGGGGCTCGGCAGTGAGAAGCGCACGGCGATTTTCCCGAAACTGATCTTCACCATCAAGCGCGGCCTCAACCTTGCACCGACCGACCCGAATTACGACATCAAGCAGCTTGCGCTGGAATGTTCCACCAAACGCATGTACCCCGACATCCTCAACTACGACAAGATCGTCGAACTCACCGGCAGCTTCAAGGTGCCGATGGGCTGCCGCTCGTTCCTGCAGGGCTGGACCGACGAGCAGGGCAACGACGTCTCCGAGGGTCGGATGAATCTCGGAGTCGTGACGCTCAACCTGCCCCGGATCGCCCTCGAGGCCGCCGGTGACAAGGACAAGTTCTGGAGCATCCTCGCCGAACGGGTGAGCACGGCGCGCGACGCCCTGCTCTTCAGAATCGACCGGTGCAAGGAAGCGACCCCGGAGAACGCCCCGATCCTCTACATCTACGGCGCCTTCGGCCAACACCTGAATGCCGGTCAGCCCGTCGACACCCTTTTCAAGAACAAGCGTGCCACCGTTTCCCTCGGCTACATCGGCCTCTACGAAGTGGCCGCGGCCTTTTACGGCGGTGACTGGGAGTCCAATCCCGAGGCGAAGGACTTCACCGTCGAGATCCTGCGCACGCTCCATGGGCGCACCCAGGAGTGGAGCACCGAGTACGGCTACCAGTTCAGCGTGTACTCGACGCCGAGCGAGAGCCTGACCGACCGGTTCTGCCGACTCGACACGGCGAAGTTCGGCGCCGTGGCAAACCTCACCGACAAGGACTACTACACCAACAGCTTCCACTACGACGTGCGCAAGAGCCCGACGCCGTTCGAGAAGCTGGACTTCGAGAAGGTCTACCCGGCGTACTCCTCCGGCGGGTTCATCCACTACTGCGAATACCCGATCCTGCAGCAGAACCCCAAGGCACTCGAGGCGGTGTGGGACTACTCCTACGATCGCGTCGGCTATCTGGGCACCAACACTCCGATCGACCGGTGCTACGCCTGTGGCTTCTCGGGCGACTTCGACGCCACCGCGCGCGGGTTCGAGTGCCCCGAGTGCCACAACGCCGACCCGATGACCTGCGATGTCGTCAAGCGCACCTGTGGCTACCTCGGCAACCCGCAGGCCCGCCCGATGGTGCACGGCCGGCACACCGAGATCACCTCCCGGGTCAAGCACATGCCGGGCGCCACCGGCATCCGTGGGGCGGATGCCGCGGCATCCGTCGCCGAGGATGCGTAACCCCCGGCCCGGCGAGTGGCTGTCGGAGAAACTGAGCCAGCGGTACGTCGGCGACTACAAGCCCTTCGTCTTCGTCGACGGCGAGGGGGTGCGGTGCAGCCTGTACCTGTCCGGTTGCCTGTTCGCCTGTGAGGGCTGTTTCAACGAGGCCACCTGGAGTTTTCGCTACGGGCAGCCGTACACCCAGGAACTTGAAGATCGGATCCTGGCCGATCTCGGCCAGGAGTACGTACAGGGCCTCACCCTCCTCGGCGGGGAGCCGTTCCTCAACACAGGGGTGTGCCTGGCCCTCCTCGACCGCGTGCGCCGGGAGCTCGGCACGTCGAAGGATGTGTGGTGCTGGACCGGCTACACGTTCGAAGAACTGTTGCGGGAGAGTGCGGACAAGCTGGCCCTTCTCGGCACGATCGACGTTCTGGTCGACGGTCGGTTCGAACTGGCCAAGCGCGACCTCAAACTGCAGTTCCGGGGCAGCAGCAACCAGCGGATCATCGACGTTCAGGAGTCCCTGGCCAGTAAACAGGTGACGCTGTGGGGCGGGCTCACGGACGCGACCGGCACCTTCGAACAGATCGAGAAACGGAACCTGATCTAGGTCAGAACAGCGGCCAGGGCACCGCGGGCATGTCGCCGCGCGGCGCAGGGAACCGCCCTTCAGAGCGCAACCGGTCGCAGCGTGCAGCCAGTGCGGCGATCTCGGCGTCGGTGAGCAACCCGGCGAGGATGTCGCCGAGCTCGCCGGTCAGCTGCGCACTGACCCGGTCGATCCCGTCCAGCTCGTCGGCGATGAGCTCGTCGCCCAGCCAGCCCCAGAGCACGGTGCGCAACTTATGGTCGATATGAAAGGTGAGGCCGTGGTCGATGCCGTGACGGTGCCCGTCCGGCATCGCCAGGATGTGGTCGCCCTTGCGATCGGCGTTGTTCACGACGATGTCGAACACGGCCATGCGTCGCATCGCGGCCGAGTCCTCATGGATGAGGGTCACCGCACGATTGTGCTCGTCCCGGCCGTCGAAGACGCGACGCCAGCCCGGGGTCGGCGCGGCTTCCCACGGGACGAGGTCGACGGCATCCTGATCGGGATCGGTATGCTGCCACAGCTGCACCATCCCCCGGCCCATCGGGCCACCCCGCAGCCAGGTCCGAGGCACGACGTTCCAGCCGAAGGCCTGCGAGACCAGGTAGGCCGCGGCCTCGCGGTTGGCGAGGTTGCCGTCGGGAAAGTCCCACAACGGATTCTCGCCGGCGATGGGCTTGTAGACCACCGTGAACCCGCCGATGGTGCCGAGGAAGGTCGCGTTCGAGGCCGTCGTGATGCGTCCCGTGAGCTCGAGCTCACCGTCGAGCTCACCGTCGAGGGCGGCATCGTGCATCAGGGGCTGCCGGGGAGGGTGCAGGTGTGTCCGTCGGCGTCGATGGGGTTGCCGCAGAGCGGGCAGAGGGGGCGGCCGGCCCCCACCACCTCGCGCGTGCGCTTGGCGAAGGCCCGGGCGGTACCGACGGGCATCCGTACCAGGAGCATCTCCGCCGGCTCCTGCATGATCGCGTCGAGCAGATCCTCGTCGGGCACGTCGTCACTGGCCGGATCGACTTCCACGAGCGGATAGGCCTCAAGCACGACCTGCACGGTCGAGGGGTCCCAGCCCAGGCTCATCCCGCCGGTGCGGAATTCCTCCGCGACGGGCTGATCCAGCGGCTCGTTGTCGACGAGTTCGACGGGGGTGGTGCTTGGGATGCTGAACGGGTTGCCCTCATGGCTCATCAGCTGGTCGAGCATCTCATCGATTTTCTCGGCGAGCAGCGCGGATTGTTGTTTCTCCAGGGCGATGCTCACAATCTGAGCTCCGGTGCGCACCTGCAGGTAGAACGTGCGAGAACCAGGCAGACCGACGGTGCCGATGACGACACGATCCGGCCAGGCAAACTCATGGACGATTGTGGGCATGTGGGTATTTTAGGCGACCGTTGTGTGCGGCGCCTGACCAGCCCCGCCACCCACCGGCGCGTCGGCCAGAGGGGCGCTGGCGCCGAGCCAGGCGAGGTCGCCGGCATCCGTGTTGATGGCGTGCACGCTCGGCCGACTGGTGCCGAAGCGCACGATCGAAACGGATGCCGGACCCACGTTGATGCGCTGAAAGAAGTCGAGGTGCATGCCGAGCGCATCGGCCAGAACGGACTTGATGATGTCGCCGTGGCTGACCGCCACCCACACCGCGCCCGGACCGTGCTCGGCCTCGAACGCCGCATCGTGACGACGGATGGCGGCGACCGACCGGGCCTGCATGGTCGCCATCGACTCTCCGCCGGGAAAGGTGACGGCCGACGGCTGAGACTGCACTGACGACCAGAGCTTCTCCTTGGCGAGATCGCCGAGGGCTTGGCCCTGCCACTCACCGTAATCGCACTCGGTGATGTCCTCCTCCACCGGCGTCACGAGCGAGCCGGCCTGGTGGTCCAGGATGAACTGAGATGTCTGCCGGCAGCGCTCCAGAGGACTCGACACCACGCCGACCAGCGGCACCACGGCCAGGCGCTTGGCCGTGAGGGCGGCCTGGTCCTGCCCGATCTGGTCGAGCCGAACGCCGGCAGCGCGGCCGGCCAGCATTCCGGTGGCATTTGCGGTGGTGCGGCCGTGCCGCACGAGGATGACTGTGGCCATGGGTACAGCCTAGACAGGCAGGGTGGGAACGGAGCCCGGCCAGACGATCTGATGCTTGAGGAAGCCGGATGTCACGTCGCGTCCTCCAAGCTGACCGCCGGCACCGTCCACGCGGTGCAGTCAGCTGGACTCTCCGTGACTCAGCCGGTCGGGTCGGTGATGAACCCCTCGTCGATCATCCAGGCATAGGCCACATCAGCGGGTTCCTTCCCGTCAACGTCAACCTGACGGTTCATGCCGCGCAGAACCTTGTCGGTGAGCTTGGGCGAAATCCGGGCGAAGATCTCTTCCAGGCCGGGGGTGGCCTCGATCGACTCGGTGAAGAAGACCGGCGCGACGTTGTACGCAGGGAAAAACGCGAGATCGTCGATCAGAACTGTGAGGTCGAGCGCGTCGAGTCGACCGTCGGTCGTGAAAACCTCGCCGAAGTTGCAGGCCCCGTCGTCGGTCGCGCTGTAGATCGCACCGGTGTCGTAGATTCCGATGTTGCCATTGGGCACCCCGTCAGCGGCGCCACGTTCGAGTCCGTAGTGGGCGAGCATGGGGTTCATGCCGTCCGGCCGGGAGTTGAATTCGGATTCGACGCAGAAAGTGCGATCCTCGACCGGCAACGCGGCGAGTTCGGACATGGTCGTGATGCCGCCGAGCTCGGCGACCGCCTCACTGCGCACAGCCAGGGCGTAGGTGTTATTCATCGGGGCCGGTGCACCCCAGGTGATGCCGTTCTGGATGTCGATGTCATACACGGCTTGCCACATTTTGTCTTGGTCGGCGATCGACTCGTCCTGACCGAGGTAGGTCAGCCACGCGGTTCCGGTGTATTCCCAGAGCACGTCGGCCTGACCAGAAAGAATCAGCTCGCGGGTCGGCTGGCTGCCGGGCAGATTGCTGAGGTCTGTGACGTCGAATCCCGCGGCGGTCCCGGCGAGCACCGCGATCTTGCCGAGCAGTAGCTGCTCCGTGAAGTTCTTGGACGTGACCGTGAGGTCGACGCCCTCGGCGCCCTCGAGCGGGGTGATCGACCCAGGTCCGACCGCGGGAACGTACGAGGTTGCCGGCTTCAGGCCGCAACCGGTCAGAGCGACTGCGGACAGGGTGAGGAGACCGGCTGCCACCCCCCAGCGGCCGAGGGACGTGAGGCGGGCGCGAGAAGACGAGCGATACATCTAGAGTCCCTTCGGGCGGGCGATGTGTTCCACAACGCGGCCGACCCAGTCGATGAGCAGGGCGAGCAGAGCCACGAGCAGCGCTCCGGTGACGAGCACGGGGGTGAGGCTGAGATTGACGCCCGTAGTGATCAGGATGCCGAGTCCGCCGCCGTTGACGAACGTGGCCAGGGCCGCGGTGCCCACCAGCAGAACGAGAGCGGTGCGCACGCCCGACAGCATGACCGGAACGGCGAGCGGGAGCTCCACCCGAAACAATACGGCGGCGGAGCTCATGCCCATGCCTCGTCCGGCCTCGATGAGGCGGGCGTCGACCTGCTGCAGGCCCACCATGGTGTTGCGCAGCACCGGAAGCGCGGCGTAGAGCACGAGACTCAGCGTCGCGGCCCAGAAGCCGAAGCCGACCCAGAACGCGAGCAGCACGACGACGCCGATCGCGGGGGCCGCCTGACCGAAGTTGGCGATGGCGAGCACCGGAGCGGTCAGAAACCGCAAGGGTCTGCGGGTCAGGGCGATTCCCAAGGGAATCGCGATGACCAACACGATCACCGCGGCGAGCAGGGTGAGCTGGATGTGCTCCACCGTGTAGACCCAGAGCGCGCCGGGAGCGAGGGTGGTGAGCACGATCGGCGACAGGTTGGCCGTCAGCAGCCAGATCACGAGCGCCAGGAACGCGAGCAGGATGCCGGCCAGCTGGTAGACCAGTCCCCGCCAGGATCGCCACACCGTGCGCGCACGGCTGACCGGTACGCCGGTCGCAGTCGGGTCGCCCGGCGTTTCAACGGCGGAATCGCCGCCGGCAAGGCCCGCCTCTGTATGCGGGGTGCGGGTACTCACTGAACGGACCGCGCGTCAGCGCCGTTGGGATCGGTCTCGATCAGGTCTGCCTCGGCGGCAGACACCTGCGCCTGGAACAGGCCGGTGTTCAGCCCGACGGGGGCTTGGTCTGACTCAAGCACGGCAGCGGACTGTGACCGGGTGATGGCGTCCATCACGGTTTGAACGTCGATGACGCCCTTGAACATGTCGCGGCGGCCCGTGACGAGCGCGGCCCCGGCGCTCGAGACGAGCATCGTGTCGAGCGCGTCATTGAGCGTGGCCCGCTTGCCGACGAGCGGAAGTTTCGGGTCGGGAACGTCGCTGATGACCTCGAGGCGGCCGAGCTGGCGCGCGGAGAGCCACTGGATGGGTCGGCGACGCTCATCGACGATGACCGCGTGGCCGTGGCCGGTCTCGACGACGCGGGCCAGCACATCCGCTGCCCGTTCACCGGGTTTGCCCACGACGGCGTCGCTGAGGCTGACCTCCGCCACCCGGGTCAGGGTGAGCTGTTTGAGGCCGGCGCCGGACCCGATGAAGTTTTCGACGAACTCGTTGGCCGGGTCGCCGAGGATGCGTTCCGGAGTGTCGTACTGCACGAGCTGGGCACCCTCGTTGAAGATGGCGATCCAGTCGCCGAGCTTGACGGCCTCGTCGAAGTCGTGGGTGACGCAGACGATGGTCTTCTGCAATTCTTCCTGGATGTTGAGCAGTTCGTCCTGCAGGCGCAGTCGGGTGATCGGGTCGACGGCGCCGAAGGGCTCGTCCATCAGAAGCACGGGAGGGTCGGCCGCGAGGGCGCGCGCCACGCCGACGCGTTGCTGCTGGCCGCCGGAGAGCTCCTTGGGGTATCGGTCGCGGTAGAGCGCCGGGTCGAGGGAAACAAGCTCGAGAAGCTCGTCGACGCGGGCCGCGATGCGGGCCTTGTCCCAGCCGAGCATCTTCGGCACGATGCCGATGTTGGTGGCGACCGTCATGTGCGGGAAAAGTCCTCCGGCCTGAATGACATAGCCGATGCCTCGGCGCAGGGTGTCGCCGTTCATGTCGGTGACGTCGTCGCCATCGACGACGATGCGACCCTCGGTCGGTTCGATGAGCCGGTTGATCATCTTGAGGGTCGTGGTCTTGCCGCAGCCCGAGGGACCGACGAGCATCACGATCTTGCCGGCCGGGATCTCCATGGTGAGACCGTCGACGGCGGGGCGCGCCTGGCCGGGAAACCGCTTGGTGACGTGGTCCAACAGGATGCTTGCACCGGTGATGCCGGTGGGGGTGACGGATTCTTCGGTGCTGCTGGATTCAGCAGGGTTGGATGCAATGTACTCAGACACGGATACCTCGAGGTGTGGTCAGGCGGCCGAGGCCGACGAGAAGGAGATCAAGAATAAGGGCGAGCACGACAACGCCGATGACGCCCGTCAGCACTGACTCGAGGGAGTTGGCGCCGCCGAGTCGGGATAGGCCGGAGAAGATAAATCCACCCAGGCCCGGGCCGAGGGAGTATGCGGCGATCGCGGCGACACCCATGACCATCTGAGCGGATACCCGAACGCCCGTGAGGATGATCGGCCAGGCGATCGGCAGTTCCACCTGCAGGAGCGTGCGAAACCGGCTCATGCCGATGCCGCGGGCGGATTCAACGATCGATGGAGCGATACCCGACAGGCCCACGACCGCGTTCCGCAAAATGGGCAGCGTGGCGAAGAACGCCACCACGACGACGGCCGGAAGGACACCGAAGCCGAGCGGCGCGATGAGCAGTCCGATGAAGGCAAACGACGGGATGGTCAGGCCGATGGCCGACACCGAGTTGGCGATCCCGGTGAGCGCGGAACTGCGGTAGACGAGCGAAGCCAGCACGACGGCGATGACTGTCGCCAGGATCAGGCACTGAACGACAAGGCTGAAATGCTGCCAACTGCTGAATAGGATCTGCTCATACTGATCCCCTAGAAAGTCCAACACATCAAAACCTCTTCGAGTCGAGAACACACCGATTCACCGCCACCGGCACGGGCGCAACGGGAGGCGCGGATGCCGAACTGGATGGGGACGCAGGCTGTGAGCCTTTGGTGAGGGCTGCTGAGTATTCTCGCACGGCCACCCCCCTATCGCCGCAGCGAGATATAACGGACCGGTGTGCGCCTGACTGACCGACGGGATGCTCCTCTAGGGTGTGAACACCGTTTACGTCAGGAAGCAGCTGAATGAATTTCGATCTCGCAGGCAAGACAGCCCTCGTCACCGGCGCCAGCTCGGGCATCGGCAGTCACTTCGCCCGAGCCTTCGCCGCGACGGGGACGAGCCTCATTCTGGTGGCCCGCCGAACCGAGAAATTGGAGGCTCTCGCATCCGAATTGCGCAAGCAGAACGGGATCGACGTCCACGTCATTTCGCAGGACCTGAGCGAGCCCGGTGCGGCCGCCGCGGTCGAGCACCAACTCCTCGACCAGCAGATCACCGTTGATGTTCTCGTGAACAACGCCGGCTTTGGAACCAATGCGCGCCTGGTCGACGAAGACCGAGCCCGCCTTCACTCGGAAATCGCTCTGAACGTCAGCACGCTGGTCGACCTGACGGCTGCCTTCCTGCCGGGCATGGTGGCCCGAGACTCGGGCATCATCGTGAACATCGCCAGCACCTCGGCGTACCAGCCCGTGCCCGGGATGGCGGTCTACGCAGCCACGAAGGCGTTCGTCCTATCGTTCACCGAGGCCGTCTGGGGCGAGACCCACAACACCGGAGTGCGGGTTTTCGCGGTGAGTCCGGGTTCCACCGACACTGAGTTTTTCGACATCGCCGGTTCGCAGTCACCCGGCAAGCGAGTGCCGGCCTCGAATGTCGTCGACGTGACCCTGGCTGCCATCAGCGCCAGAAAATCGGTGCCGTCCGTGGTTGTCGGTGCGCGCAACAGAGTCACCGCATCGCTCGTCGCGTTCATCCCGCGCAGAACGGTGATCACACTTGCCGGTTCGATCTTCCTTCCCCGGGGCTAGCCGATCGGTCTGTGGCTCCCGGAAGGTCAGATCCAGTGCCAGGTCGAGAGCGGATTCGGCCAGGGCACCATCGGCGTGCGGCCCGGTGTCGCCGCCTGGCTCGACCTGACCTCGAAGGAAGGGCACGTGCGCAAAAAGCTCGATGGCGACGTGCTCCCGACGCGTCCGAGCCGACCGTCGCGGTGCGTGCGCGCACCCAGTTCGGCAACATCAGCATCCAGCGCGCGGTGAACTCGGCGCCGAGGAGGTTGTTGCAGCGCCATGCCCGGCCTCGCACCAATTCGACGGAGATTTTGGGTCAGACACCCGTTTTAAGCCTCAACGCGCTGTTTAGAGCAAAATCTCGGCTCCCCTGCTCTATCTGTGGGTGTTTCGGAGCGCCTTAACGGCCGCACGCCGCTTCCTGTCTAGGTTTCTGACTGTCAAAGGAAAGAAACTTTATAG
>NZ_PJJU01000045.1:0-71542 GCF_002929635.1 Cryobacterium sp. M25
GCTACAATCACCACAGACCCCATACCGGCATCGGCGGCAAATCACCCATCAACCGTGCTCACAACGTCAGTGGGAACAACAGCTAGATCGGGGCAGGCAGCGCCGCGACGGCCACCACCGCGAACAGCTCCGCAGCGTCCAGCCGGAGACGAACCGGCCGAAGATGTAGGCACCACCGGCATCACGACCCCCTTGATGACGGATGCCGCCGCCACGCGTTTGCGCCCCGACCCCGCCTTGAGCAGGCGCTCCCCGTGCAACGACATGCCGAACGTCAGGAGCAGCCGCACCCAGCACGGTTTCAGCCATCGGAGTGTGAAAGAACACCCGGTTGATGGCCAGCCCGGCGCCGACGCCGATGATGCCGAGGAGATCGACGAGATAGCGTACCAGGATCACGAATCCGATGATGGAGAAGCCGACCAGAACACCGCCCACGCGACGAGCTTAGGGAGGCCGGAACCGAGAGTTTCCCAGCCACAGCCGGGCACCGCCCGATAGTCTTACCCTCCTCATGGACCCTGATAAACCCTCGCCCATCCAGCCACGCCTCGACATCCTGCGCCCGAATCTGAGAGGGCCACATGCTGTTTGAGTGGGCGATGGTGGGGGTCGGGCTTCTCCTCACCGTCGGAACGGGCATCTTCGTCGCCGCCGAATTCTCCCTGGTCACCCTGAACCGCAACGAGCTCGAGGCCCGGCAGGAACGCGGCGAGAAACGCCTCGGCCCGACCATCAAGGCCCTGAAGATCACCTCCACGCACCTGTCCAGCGCGCAGCTCGGCATCACGCTGACCACCCTGTTGACCGGGTTCACCTTCGAGCCCGCCATCAGCTCGCTGCTGACCGGGCCGCTCACGGGCGCCGGCGTGCCCGAAGGACTCGTGCCGCTGCTCGGCACCATCATCGCCATTTCGCTGGCCACCCTGTTCTCCATGGTGATCGGCGAGCTGGTGCCGAAGAACTTCGCCCTGGCTGTGCCGCTGGGCACGGCAAAGATCGTGGTGCCCCCGCAGGCCCTGTTCACCGCCGTATTCAAGCCCGTCATCCTGCTGTTCAACAACACCGCCAACGCCCTGATCCGCCTGGTCGGCATCGAGCCGAAAGAGGAACTCTCGGGTGCCCGCAGCGCCGAAGAGCTCAGCTTCCTCGTGCGCCGGTCCGCGACGGAAGGCGTGCTCGACAACGACCACGCGGCCATGCTGCACCGCACGCTGCGCTTTGCCAACCACACGGTCGACGACGTCATGACCCCCCGGGTACGGATGTCCTCGGTCAAGGTCACCGACTCTGCCGAGAGCATCCTGGCCCTGTCCACGGCCACCGGCTACTCCCGCTTCCCCGTGATCGACAGGGATTCCGACGACATCGTCGGGGTGCTGCACGTCAAGGCGGCCTTCGCCGTCGAGCTGGCGCAACGCGACCAGGTCACCGCCGACGAGCTGAAGGTGGAGGCACTGCGTGTGCCCGAGTCGATGGCCGTCGACACGCTCCTGGGCCTGCTGCGCAGACAGGGCTTCCAGATCGCGGTCGTCGCGGACGAATACGGCGGAACGGCGGGCATTGTCACTCTCGAGGACCTCGTCGAAGAACTCGTGGGCGAGCTGGAAGACGAGCATGACCGGGCGAAAGCCGGCGTCATCCGTTCGGGGCGTTCCGTGGTGTTCGACGCCGGCTGGCGGCCGGACGAGCTGTTCGATCGTACGGGCGTCACGGTTCCCGAGGACGGCGACTACGAGACCGTCGCGGGCTTCATCGCCGATCAGCTCGACCGCATTCCCGAACTCGGCGACGAGGTCCCCGTCGACGGGGGCATCCTGCGGATCGACCGAGTCGATGGCGTGCAGGTTCAGCGCGTGCGCTACACCCCGGAAGACCCCGAGCACGATCCGAGCCTGGCCACCAGACACGACCGAATCGTCACCCGAATCCAGAAGGACCTGACCCATGAGTGAGTACTGGCCGGGCCTGATCTGGCTCGTCGTGTTGTTGACCGTCAACGCGTTCTTCGTGGGCGCCGAGTTCGCTGTGATCTCGGCCCGCCGGTCGCAGATCGAGCCGCTCGCCGCCCGCGGCAACAAGGCGGCGAAGACCACCCTCTGGGCGATGGAACACGCGACTCTGATGCTGGCGACCAGCCAGTTGGGCATCACCGTGTGTTCGCTGCTGATCCTGAACGTGTCCGAGCCGGCCATCCACGGCCTGCTGGAGTACCCGCTGGCCCTGACCGGACTCTCTGAGCGCGCGATCAGCGTGATCGCCTTCGCCATCGCGCTCGCGCTCGTGACGTTCCTGCACGTGGTGTTCGGCGAGATGGTGCCCAAGAACATCTCCTTCTCCGTGCCCGACCGCGCCGCGCTCATCCTGGCGCCGCCGCTCGTTCTCGTCGCCCGCATCTTCAGCCCGGTGATCGTCAGCCTGAACTGGCTGGCGAACGGGGTGCTGCGCCTGTTCAAGGTGCAGCCGAAGAATGAGGCGACCAGCGCATTCACCCTCGACGAGGTGGCCGGCATCGTGGAGCAGTCCACCCGAGAGGGCCTGCTGACGGATGCCTCGGGCACCCTCTCCGCCGCGTTCGAGTTCACCTCGAAGCGAGTCTCCGACGTGGAGGTGCCGATCGGCTCAATGGTCTGCCTGCCGGCATCCGCGTCACCCGCCGACATCCAGCGGGCCGTCGCCCAGCACGGCTACTCCCGGTACATCCTCACTGACGTCGACGGGCAGCCCACGGGCTACCTGCACCTGAAAGACGTGATGGACCTCACCTCCGGGAGCACGTTCACGGAGCCGGTGCCGGCCAAACGCATCCGTCGCCTGGCCTCCGTGTTCCGGGGCAGCGAGCTCGAGGATGCCCTGGCGTCAATGCGGCGCCTCGGTGCGCATGTCGCCACATCGTTCGACGCTGACGGAGTCGCCACGGGCGTTCTGTTCCTCGAGGACATCATCGAGGAGCTCGTCGGCCAGGTCGATGACGCCACCACCGTGTAGGTGACGGCCGGGGCGCGGCTGCCGCGTGGAATGTCAATGGGTGCCCGTCACGTGTGTCTCATGACGCCCTCATTCATTCAAAGGCCTGATCGGTGTCTCGCATGGTCTCGAGTCCGTCGAGCATGAGGTCGAGCCCGACCAGGAATTCATCCCCATAGGAGTATCCGGGCTTCAAGACGTGGTCGGCCGTGAGTTCAGCCAGGTACGGGTACTCGCTTGTGGGCAGCTGCGCCAGCATGATCGCGGCCATCACTGCCGTCTCTTCCGGCGTGCTGAAGGGCAGGCTCTTCTCCTGCATCGCGAACCCGTAGATATAGCTGTCGACAGCGGAGAACGCGTGGGCCGTCTTCTCGATCGAGAAACCGCCGTTGCGGAAGGTTCCGATCACCCGGTCGTGGTGCCGGAGGGTGCCCGGTCCCGGGTTCGTTCCGGAGTCACGAACGGTCGTAGCCCAAGCATGACGGGCGAGGACATCCCGGAATGAGATCGAGCGCTTTCGGATGGCCGGCTTCCACTCATCGCTGTGTGACGGCAATTCGATCTCGCTGAAGATCGCATCGGCCATGGCGTTGATGAGGTCATCCTTGTTGGCCACGTGGTTATAGATCGACATGGCCTTCACGTTCAGGTCCTCGCCCAGACGCCGCATCGTGAGTGCTCCAAGCCCCTCAGTGTCGGCGAGGCGAACGGCGGTAGCGATCACCCGCTCGCGGTTCAAACGAGCTCGGGGTGCGGGTGCTGCTTCACGTGCTGCTGCCAAGTTTCTCTCCTGCACTCATAGCCGTTGACAAACCTTACCACGTACATATATTTTACTTACATTATAAGCATACGTCGTAAGCTTTAGCCGCAGATACAGTAAGGATTACGAGCCATGACCACTCACCTTCACCCCGCGCCCAGCACCACAGCGCCGGCTGTCACCCTCAACCCCTTCCGCTGGGCGCAGCGAACCGGGGCCCTCGTAACGGGCACCGCCCTCACGGCCATGGTGTTCCTCTCGATCTTTGGTTATTTCATCGCCATCAACGGCCTCGTGACCGCCGGTGATGCGGAAAAGACGACCGACGCCATTTCCGCCTCGCCGGCGCTGTGGCTCGCCGGAATCGGCGCACTGTGTGTCGTCGTCGTGCTGGACGTCGTCGTCGCCGCCGGCACCTACGCGCTCTTCAAGCCCGTCAGCCGTGTTGTCTCCGCTGTTGCCGGGTTGATCAGAATCGCTTTCGCCGGGTGGTTCATGGTCGCCCTCAGCCGGCTCGTGGTCGCCTTCAACGACCTCGATACCCCGGAAGCCGCGCTGGCCGACATCGACTCGTTCTCGTCGATCTGGAACACCGCCCTGGGCCTGTTCGGGGTGCATCTCCTCCTGATCGCCTATCTGTCGATCCGCTCCGGCTTCATGCCGAAGGTCTTTGGAATCCTGATCGGTCTCGCCGGCATCGGTTACATTGCCGACCTCATCGGCCTGGTGGTGGCACCCGCTTTCACCCCGACCTTCGGCCTGTTCGGCTTCGTGGGCGAGACCGCCATGATCTTCTGGCTGCTCATCGGGGGACGACGTCTCCCGCGTTCCTAACCGCACCCGACCTCGCCCCGAACTATGCCCCGCTCATCCAGCCCAACGTCACCGCCGGCGACCGGCCGACGTTCTTGTCGCGAATACATTGGTCATAAGCGTGCGGGTTGCGACCGCGGGATGACGAGTCCACCAAGCGCTCAGTGCGGAATACCCTCGCCAGGCGAGGATACCCACCGCGAAGGAGGCGAGGGTGGCGAGCAGCGGTACGTCGTTCCCGAAAAGCGGGAAGACCTGCCAATGGACGAGATATACGAACAACGATGCCGAGGCCACGACGCTCAGCACCGGCACCAGAATCCGCGGGAGGGGCACGGCCGGAAGCCAGAGGAGAAGAAGCAGTCCAGCTATCGTGGTCGCCTCGCGGGCCGGGTCGCCAAAGAAGCCCGGAACGGAGAGCACGACGACCGCCGAGCTCAGCACCCGCCGCGTGACGTCCGTGGAACGTGCGATGAGCCAGCCGAGAGCGATGAGCCAGAGCACGATCGGCAGCGAATACCGTTCGGTCGGCCCGGCCTCGACCCCTCCGGTCAGCAGCAGGCGTAGCAGAAGCGCCCCCGCAAAGAAGGACGCCGCGAAGACGAAGGGGTATCGGCGCTCGATCCGGTCGAGCTGGGGCACGCAGAAGAGAAGCGCCAGGCCGAGGATCGTCCACACGACAGATTCCAGGAACCAGTACTGCCATTGCACCGTCCAGCGTTCGTCGCCGCCGAGCAGGTTGTGCAGCATGAAGACCGTCGCGGGTTCGTACATCCCTCCAATCAGGGCAACTCCACCGATCCACAGCACGGCCGGGACGAAGATCTGGACGGCGCTGCGCAGAAGCTTCCCGAGCCGCATCGGCCGAGGTACATCGGCGAACTGGAATCGGGCCAGGTTGTAGCCCAGGATTCCGAGCAGCAGGTGAGCACCGCCCTGTATGTGGAAGAGGTTGGCGTGCGTCCCCGTGATGAGCGCGATGGCGATAGCCCGCAGCAAGACGGATGTCTCCATGCGCGCCAGCGACCGTCGGGGTCGCGCCCCGGACGGTGCGGTTCGGCGGTTGGCCAACTCCCGGGCCGATTTCGCGGGCCAGTCCCTGGGGAGCGTGCCGAGCATCTGCTCGAGCCGCACCGAGACCTCGACGTAACTGAGCGAGTCGCCGTGCAGCGCGACGAAGCTGTCGTCCAGGACCGCATCCGGGCGGTCGAGGAGGGTTGAGTAGAGCACCCGAATATTCTCCGCCGTCACGGTCCCTCTGCGATCCACCAGCGGGACTTTGCGCTCGAGGAGCGCCGCCTCCCGGAGCAGGCTCGCGGTGTCTGGCTTGCCGCTGGACGTCAGGGGGAACTCCGCGACAAGGTGCACCCGGACGCTGTGATCGGGCAAGCCAAGCGCCTCCGCGGCGATCGGCGCGACGAGCCCGAGGGCCCACCGCTCTCGCACGAAGACCACAAGGCGTTCCTCATGGTTCACCGCCCTCGCTTCGACACCGTCGTCGTCAAGGAGCCGTTCGACCCGGTCGAGGTCGATCCGCAGGCCGTATATCTTGACGAAGCGACTGCTCCGCCCGACGATTTCGAAGAGTCCGTCGTCGTGCTGGCGGGCTAGATCGCCGGTGCGCAGATCCCCCACTGTCGGTCCAGCGGCGAGTTCCTCCGGGCTCTCCGCGTATCCCATCATGACGTTCGGCCCGGTGTACACGAGGTCACCGACCGAGTGCTCGTCGGCGTCGTCGATGCGGAACTGCCCGCCCGGTATCGGGATTCCGATGGATTCAGGCCGGGTCGCCGCCAACTCCGGCGGCAGGTAGGCCATCCGTGCGGTCGCCTCTGTCTGTCCGTACATGACGACGAAATCGAATCCACGTTCCTGCCCCAGCCGGGCGTAATCGCGCACCCGGTCGGGGCCGAGCCGGCCGCCGGCCTGAGTGATGTAGCGCAGGCTCGAATGTTGGCGCCCAGCGAATCCGGTCGAATCGAGAAGGTCGAAGGTGTAGGGAACGCCGGCGAAGGAGGTGGCCCCTGCCGCGTCGAACTCGTTCCAGAATTCAGACTCGACCACCGAACGCTCGGTGAGGAGCAGGCTCGCCCCGGAGATCAGGTGGCTGTTCACGACTGAGAGGCCGTAGCAGTAATGCATCGGCAGGGTTGTGGCCGCCCGGTCCTGCTCGGTCAGGGCGAGGTAGTCGGCGATGCTTCTCGCGTTGCTGCGCACATTCTCGCGTGACAGCCGAACGAGTTTCGGCGATCCTGTCGAGCCCGAGGTGCTGAGCAGCAGTGCCAGCTCAGGGTGCAACGTGTGCCGGCTTCCCTCGCGTCGCTCATCCAGACGCCATTCGCCGCCGACGGGCGCCAAAACCACGTCGGGGTCGTAACGCTCAAGGAGCCCGTTCCTGTTCCGCTCCTGGCTCGGCTCGTCCCCGTCGCCTGCGATGAGGAGAACTGGATGCCCCGCCGCGAGCGCGGCGAGATAAGTCACCAGGGGCTCCAGGGCGTTCGCGCACGACACCATGACAAGTCGGCGGCCGTCTCCCAATAATTCCCGCCGGTCACGGACCAGTTCGTCCAGTTCGGCGTAGTTTATGGTTCCATTCGCGGTCACAAGGGCAGTCGCGGACGGATCACCGGAGAGGAGTCGGAGGGCCTCAAGACCGCCCGCCGGGTCGCGTTGGGTGCTCCTCAGTGGTTCTACCGCACATATTTTTGCGGGCAGGAATGCATCGGATGTTTTGTCGGTGCGCACGGCTGTCTCTGGTCGAAGTTTTCCCCCGCAGTCAAACTGAGGCAAGGCTAACCTTAGTTCAAGAACCCTGTGGATGGACCGGCAAAACTGCGACCTGCTCGGATGACCGACACGCACCCGGCCTTGTCTACATGACCAAACCTCATTACTGTCCGCTCCGAACCACTCATGATCAACGGGATCTCCTCGTTGACCGCTGACCAAGGAGTAAATCGTGAAACGACATTCCATCGGAATTCTCGGAGTTTCGACTGTTGCGTTGTTCGCCGCAGCCGTACTCGGGTCCGGAGCAGCTCAAGCGCAGACCACGCAATCCGAACGCACCCCCAAAACGGTGACGTTGACCGCGAACCTCACGGAACTCAACGGCTCCGGGGCATCCGGAACTGCAACCGCGACAGTTCGCAACCAGAAGATCAAGCACATTGAAGTGCACGCCTCCGGGCTGACGCCCGATGCCCCGCACGCTCAACATATTCACTACGGCAACCAGGCGAAGATGGAGTGCCCCACCATCGCACTGGACAGCAACGGTGATGGCCGCCTGAACACCGTGGAAGGGATTCCCGCCTACGGACCGGTCGTCGTCTCACTGACGACGACAGGGGACACCTCACCGGCCAGCTTCCTGGACGTCACCCGTTTCCCGGTGTCTGAGAGCGGCAGCTACCACTACAGCCGCGACAATCTCCACATCACCAAGGTGGCGGGAACCGGATACCCCGGCCCCAGCGAAACGGGAACGGCGAAAGAGATCGCTGATTCCATCCGCGAGGGCGAAGGCGTCGTCGTGATCCATGGCGTCGACTACAACGGCAACGGCGAGTATGACTTCAGCCAGGGTCCAAGCGAGCTCGACCCGAACCTGCCTGCAGAAGCAACGGATCCGGCCGCCTGCGGCATCCTGGAATAGACAACACCCTCAGCACGACTCTGGGTTGAAAGCGCCTATGGCCCATCCTGCCGGATGGGCCATAGGCGTGCCGGAATCACTGTCGCGGGGAGAATGGCCATGAGTTGCCTGGAACGGCGGGTCGGTCGGGCGCACGTTCGCGAGCGAACCGGCCAGGGTCATCCGGCTGGTCTCGGGGACAAGAGAGAGGCACCCGGTAGGGGCCCGGCGAACGTATAGTTCGTGTCAGCTGTGGGACGCGTATCGACCCTCGGTCAGGTCTGACCGAACGGTGCTCACGTATCCATTCGGTGCGAGGATGCGGCCGCTTGATTCGGTCACGTAGGTACCGACAGGAAGGACCAGGTTGGTGGTGGTCGTGATGTACGCGTTCATGGTGTTCCTCGTATATTTCGGCCACGCGAAGCGAGCAGGAGTTCGCGGGGCAACCGGGACACAAGAGTCCTCGGACTTGCCCGCTCAGTCCCGGCGCAGGTGACGGGGCATTGATGGGGGCGTCGCGCGACTCTGGGGCGAGCGCCATGGGGTTGATCCGCTGGTCCCAGGTCGTGGGTCCAATTCATGGGGCCACGTCGTGGCCCAGAGCGGCAGACAATCAACTAATCGATCGGCGTCGATATATCGAGTGTGACTCTTGCCCCGATGGATGTCAATTTGTCCACCTGCACACCCGTCACCCGGGTTGGGGTCGCCGGCATTCAGCGGTCACAGATTCGTGCGCTCACGGTAATTCCCTTGCCGCGGCGCCCGCCGCACGCCTACGCTGAATCATGCCTCACCTCACCGTTCCGGGCGCGTCGCTCCACTACGAGACGGCCGGCCACGTATCGTCACCGGCACTCCTCTTGCTGCATGCCGGCATCGCCAATCTGCGCATGTGGGACCCGCAGATCGACGCGCTGGCTGCCGGCCACTTCGTCATCCGTTTCGATAGCCGCGGATGCGGCCAGACGACCACCGAGAACGTGGAGTTCTCGCCGCGCGCGGACGCCCTCGCGGTGCTCGACCACCTCGGGGTGGCGTCGGCCACGCTGATCGGGTGCTCTCGCGGAGGCGGGACCGCCATCGACCTGGCCACGGAGAGCCCCGACCGCGTGGACGGCCTGGTGACCGTGGGAGCCGGGCCCAGCGGGTTCCCCGAAGTTGAACTGACCGATCTCGAGGACGCCCGGTTCGACGAACTGGATGCCGCGTTCGACGCCCAGGACTGGCACCGTCTGGTGCGCCTCGAGGTGGCGCTCTGGGCGTTCGGCCCACTGCGCACCGAGGCCGACCTCGACCCCGAATTCGTAGCCACCGCCTACGCGCTGGGCCGTGTCAACGCCGCGCATGCGGAAGAGTCCCCGACGCCGATTCCGCTCGAGCCGCCCGCTTTCAACCAGGTCAGCGACATCGAGGTACCCGCGTTCGTCTCGGTCGGTGAGTTCGACATCACCCCGCATCTCGCCGAATATGAGTACGTCCTGTCGACGCTCCCTGACGTCACCGGCTTCACCTTCCGCGATACCGCCCACCTGCCGAGCGTCGAACGGCCGGCGGATTTCAATCGGGTGCTCGTGGATTGGCTGGCGGAGCACCGGCTCTAGTCCGGCGCTGCCGGGGCGCACGAAGGCCGCGCCGGCCGGGTTTTCCCCCGGTTGACCGCGCACGAACCGGTCGGGACGGCCGGCCAGTACCCTTGGGGAGTTCTCATCCAGCGAGGGGCAACGATGTCACGGACCGATTCAGACGACTCCTTTGCGGAGTTCGCGGGCACTGTCATCTGGCCGCGGAGTGCGGCCGAACTCACCGATACGACCCGGTGCCCGGCGTGCCGCGCCCTGCTGCATTCCTCCGTCTGTTCGAGCTGCGGGCTCGACCTCCGGCACCCGGCCGCGGTGCAGGTGCTGACCGCATCGACGGATGCCGCCGCCTCGCTCGACCGCCGCCGGGAACTGATCGGGCGTATCCGGTTCGACCTCGCCGAAGCGCGGACGGCTGCGCAGCGCCTGGCCGACAGCGCCGCGGCTGCCACCGCAGCGCTCAGCACTCCAGTCGCTCCGGCCACCCCGGTCACCCCACCCCGGCTCGCGATCCCGCCCGCCGCGCCCACCGCGCCCACACTCACGCCTCCCCGACCGCCGGCCGGCGCGCGCCCGCCAGCCCCGGAGTCCGTTCCCGCCGCTCCGCGGCGCTCGAGCGTGCAGGTGCTGCTACTCCTGGTCGGTGTGACTCTGGTCTCGGTGGCCGCGATCTTCTTCCTCACGGTGGCCTGGATCTTCGCCGGACTCGAGGCGCGCTCGGCGATCATCGCGCTGTTCACCGTCGCCGCGCTCGTCACATCCGGCGTTCTGCGGCGCAGACGGCTCGTCGCCAGGCGGAGGGAATCGGCGTGCTCGCCGTGGTGCTCGTGCTCCTCGACGCCTGGGCGCTGCGTGCGAACGACCTGTTCGGTCTCGCCTCCGCGGACGGCCCGGCCTACTGGGGCGTCACGCTGACGGTCTGCACCGCGCTGTTCCTCGGCTGGCACGCGGTGTCCGGACTCCGGGTCGCCAGCGTGGCCGGTTTCGCGGTCGCCGCACCGGGACTCGGCCTGCTCGTCGCCGGTCTCGCCGCCGGACAGCCGGACGAAACCCGCCTCTACCTCGGGTTCCTGGGCGCCGCGGTGGGTGCGCTGCTCCACCGTTTCACCCTGCCGAGCCCGGCCGCCGTGCCGGCCACACCGGCCGCACCGGATGCGCATACCGCACCGGCCGCACCGGCCGCTGGCGCGGGACACCGCTACTGGCCGTCGGTCGATCGTGCACCGGAGCGCCTGGCCCTCCTCGTGCTGACCGCGCTCGCACTGGTCGGTGCCGGCACCACCGCCCCGTTCGTCGACGAGGCCATCGTGCTCGCCCCGCTCTGGACCCTGGGCGCCGTCGCGGTCGCGGCCCTGCTGCACGTGCTCGTGATCCTGCCTCGGGCGGATGCCGCGGCGAGCTACCGCAGGTTCGCCTACGGCTTAGCCGCCCTCGCCGCCCTGGCCGTCACCACCATCGCCCCGATCGGGGCCGGCCGCGCCGAGAATCTGACCCTGATGCTGATCCTGCCGATCCTGATCGCGGCGGCGCTTTCGCTCGCCGCCGAACTATACGCGCGGCGTCGTGCCGTGGGTCCGACCCGCCTGGCCGCGATCTGGGCCGGGGTGACCGCCGCCGTGGTCGCGGCAAACGCGGCGATCCTCGTCGTCGGCTATGCGGCCTGGCCGCTGGGAGTCGCACTTCTGAGCGGGCTTGCCGCCAGCGACGAGCCGATGGAAGTGAACGTGGCACACAACGCCTGGGCACTCGGCACCCTGGCCGCCGTCGGAGGGCTCGCCGGTCTCACCTGGGCGCTGGGCGGCATCCTGAAACCCCGTCGAAGGGTGGTCGCCTCGCTGTTCATGGGTGTCACGGTGTTCCTGGTGCCCTTCATCGGCCCGCTCGCCGTGGTGACCGGGCTCTACGCGCTCCTCGGCACGCTCGCGCTGGTCGTGCTGCTGTTGAACCGCCGGGGTCGGCTGCCGCTCGGCACATTCCGGCCCGTGATCGTGCCCTTCCTGATCCTGGCCGAGACGTTCGGCTACATCATCAGCTGGCACAGCAGCAGCACCTGGTGGATCGGCTCCGTCTCGGCGATTCTGGCGCTGTTCGTCGCCCGGCTGCTGCTTGGTCGCGGCACGGCCGCCGTCGGCCGGGGCATCCTCCTGGCCGGGGCCACCCTGCTCACGCTCGTCGCCGCCGTCGTCACGCCGTGGGCCCTGACGCTGGCGGCCCCACCCTCTGAAACGGCCCTCATCGTCGACGGCCTGCGCGCCCTCGCACTCGCGACCGCCCTGCTGCAGCTCGCGGTGTCATTCCCCGCGGGCCGCATCCTCACCGACACCGAGCGCCGCTGGGCATTCTGGGCGCTGCTGGCCCCGACCGTGGCGGCCGTCGCCCTACCGGTCACCGGTCTCGCGGAGACCCTGCCGGCCGGCGTTCGCGCCGCGCTGCTGCTGGGCTCCCCCGCCGTGGCGGTCGTGCCCACGGTGATCCTGCTCGGCGCCATCGGAATCTGGTTGCGGCTGCACGTCTACTCCGGCACCGCACGGATCGAGCGTGTCGTGGCCCTCGGCGCAGCCGCGCCAACGCTGCTCGCGCTGATCTGGTCCGTGCGGCAGACCACGGATGCCCCCGCGCCCGTGGACGGCATCGCCGTCGCGACCGCGGCCTTACTCGTCTGCGCCCTCGGCCTCGTACTCGACACGGTGGGGGCACGTGACACGGCCTCGAACACCCAAGGGCGGACGGACCGGCTCGCCCTCGAGGCCGGCGCGGGCCTGATTCTGGTTCCCGGCACTCTCCTGACTCTCGCCGCCGGGAGCCCCCTCGCCTGGCTCGTGCTGCTGCTGGTCGGCGGGACCGCCCTCGTCACGGCGATCGCCCCGGACGGGCTCTTCGGCTCCCGGTCACCGCGACGCCATCTTGGCTGGCTCGCCCTGCTGCTCGGCACGGCCGGCCTCTGGGTCGGGCTGAACCACGTCGGCACCGAGGCCCCTGTGCCATACGTGCTCCCGGTCGCCGGCATGCTGCTGGTCCTGGCCGTGCTGATCCGCCGGTTCGGCCGCACCCCTCGGGCTGCAGCGGCAAGCCCGGCCGCGGCGCTGCTCACCCTGGCCGGCCTGCTCGTGGCGATCGTGCCGCTGGCGCTCGCCTCGGCCTCCGGCTCGCCCGCGCGTCCGATCGCCATGGCCGCGGCGTGCGGCGTGCTGCTGCTGGGCTCTGCCGCCGCGCGCTGGGGGCCATCACGATCGGCGTACCTTGCCGCCGCCTGGACGAGCGGAGCAATCGGGCTCCTGGTGACCAGCATCGTGCAGCTGATGCGCGTGCTCGGCGCACCCGGCGCACCCGATGCGCGGCTCGAATGCTGGTTGTTCCCGCTCGCTGCCGCGGCGGCGGGGGCGTTCCTGATCGGCGCCCGCACCGACCCCGCGACCCTCCGTCCGCGCACCATCGCGAGCATCACGCTGCTCGTGCTGGCGCTGGCGACCGTGACGACGGCCGAGATTGCCGCCTTCACCGGGGCCGATATGACCGATGACGCCGCCGTGACCGCGGTGCGTGCATCCGTTCTCGTGCTCGCCCTCGGGGTCGTGCACGTGCTGGCCGCGTGGCGGCTGCGCGCGCCCTTGACCATGGCCGTCGGCTGGGTTGCGGCGGGGCTGGCCGGGTTCGCCCTGGTGAGCGCTGTTGGGACGCAAGCCACCGAACCGTTCGAGTTCGTGACCGTGCCGCTCGGCCTCGCTATCGTCGTCGGCCAGGTGCTCGCCGGGCGCGCGCGACCGGCCGACACCGAGGCGCCGGTCGCCGTGCGGGCCGGCTGGATCACGGCCGGACTGGCCCTGACCCTGCTGCCCGGCGCGGTGGTCGGCGGCACGGGCGATCTCCTCCGCCCCGTGCTGGCCCTGACCATCGGCGGTGCGTTCGCCGTCAGCGGGGCGCTCCTCCTGGTCCGGCCGCGCTGGGAATCCCTCGCCTGGCCGGCCCTCGGCGTCGGCGCGCTCACGGTTGTGCTCACGGCCGCATCCCGCATCCAGCCGCTGCTCGAGCTCGCGCCGAACGGCCCCGACACCCGGCTCGAGGCATGGCTGCTGCCCTCGGCGCTGATCCTGGCGGCCGTCGGCACAGGTCTCGTCACCGTCACCCGGCGCACCGATGAGGGTACCGGCCCGGGCCGCGGCGAAGCGACGGATGCCCCCGCGCTGCGCCTCGGTTACGTCCTGTTGGTCCTGGCGATCGTCGGGGTTCTCGCGGCCGAGGTGGCCGCACTCGGCTACGAGCCGCTGGCGACCATCCGGGTGATCCTGCTCGTCTGGACTTTCTCCGCGCTGCACCTGGCGGCGTTCTGGTACGACGACAGCCGACTGGGCCGGATGGTCGCCTGGGTGGCAATCGGGGCTGGCGGTGGCGCCGTGGTCGCCGGGTCCGCGTACGCGGCGCCGGCCACGGTGGAGATCGTGAGCGTTCCTCTGGCCATCGCCCTGCTGGCCACCGGTTGGTTGCACCTCGACGTCACGCCGGCCGCGCGCAGCCGGCGCTGGCTTGCTCCCGGGCTGCTCGTGCTGCTCGTTCCGTCGGTGCTGCTCGACATCACCGAGAGCCCGCTCTGGCGGGTGGTGGGCCTCGGCCTCGTTGCCACCGTGGTGATCGTGGTCGGTGCCGTGCGCAAGTTGCAGGCTCCGTTCGTGATCGGCGCGATCGTGCTGATGCTGCACGCGGTCGCGCAGCTCTGGCCCTGGATCTCGCTGGCCTACGGCGCGGTGCCGTGGTGGCTGTGGCTGGGCGTGGGCGGCGTCATCCTGATCGTGCTCGCGGCCCGCTACGAGCAGCGGATCGCGAACTTCAAGGCGATCTCGATGACTATCTCGGCGCTGCGGTAGCGGCCCGGCTCAGGACTGCACCGCGTGGCTGATCGTCAGCTGCACGAAGTCGGTGTTGATCAGGGCCTTCGAGAGATAGAACGGGCGCCCGTCGTGGTCGAGAGTCTGGGTGAGGATGAGCACCGGACTGCTGGCCGGCAGCCCGAGCAGCTTGCCGCGTGTGGCACCGGGAACACCGAGCGTGATGTCGGTTTCGCCGGGCCCGAAGATCGGACCGAGCACCGCGATCAGCGCGGCGAGCGCACTGTGTCCCGCATCTCCCGCGTCACCCTGGGCGTTCGCGTCGACGCCTGCCTCGGACACGGCCGCCACCGCCGCCTCGCCGAGCCGGCTCAGGCGATCTCCCGGCACGTGCTCCTGGATCAGGGCGATGGGTGCACCCTCCCGGGTGATGACGCTCTCGAGAAACCATGAGGCCTCGTCGGTGCGGATGCCGACGGCGTCCGCAGTGAACGCGGGCGACGCGGACTGCAGCGCAGTCTGGGTGCGGCGAACGTGCACGGTCGGTCCGGTCTCGCTGAGAAGCTCCTCGATCGGACGGATCTTCTGCAGCCCGAGGTGAGGCAGCCGGTCGGCGACGAAGCGCCCGATGCCCCGGCGCGAGCGCACGAAGCGGTCCTCCTCGAGAAGCATGAGGGCCTCCCGCACGACCGTGCGGCTGACGCCCATCGCCGTGCCGAGCTCGGACTCCGATGGGAGCAGAGAGGCGATCGGCAGGGATCCGTTGCGGATCGCCTCGGTGATGCGCGAGTACACCGCCACCCGCAGCGGCAGAGCTCCATTGGTCTCGAGCGGACCTGCCAGGGCCGCCTCCGTGCGTCGATCCATTCGTTCTCCCCTGGTCGGTGAGTCGAGCCTATCGTGTGATCTTACGCACTTGTATAACAAGCATGTACACTGAGCGTGTCGACCTTGTGTTTGCTCCAATGAAGGAGTCATGTCATGCTCGTGCTTTCCTCCGAAGCCGCTCCCGTAATGGGGCGCGCCCGCGCTCCCCGGGCTCCCGGGGTGTTGATCGGCACGCTGGTCCTGGCGATCCTGACGTTCCAGCTGAATGCCACCCTCCTCTCCGCCGCCTTGCCAGCCGTCGGCGCCCAGTTGGGCGAGAGCATGCAGGATGTCGCCCGGGTGCAGTCGGTGTTCTTCCTTTCCGGCGCCGTTTTCGGCATGGTCTTTTCCCGCTGGAGCGATTTCCTCGGCCGCAAGCGCAGCCTCGTGATCGTACTGACGCTGCTGCTGATCGGCACCGTCATCTGCGCCCTCGCACCGAGCCTCCCACTGCTGCTGCTCGGCCGGGTGCTGCAGGGCGCGTCCAACGCCACCTTCACGATCTCCTTCCTCCTACTCTCGGAGCGCCTGAACAGCCGCCTGTTCGGCATCTCGGTCGGCATTATCACCTCGGTCAACGGCGGCCTGTTCGGCGTCGACGGCTTCCTCGGCGGCTTCGTGACCGACACCATCGGCTGGCGGTTCCTCTTCGTGATCACCCTCGGCCTCGGGCTGGTCGCAATCAGTTGCGTCGCACTCTTCATTTCGCAGGATGAGCCGCGCACCCAGGACGGGTCAATGGACTGGTGGGGTGCCGGCATCCTGTCCCTGTTTCTGGTGCTGCTCACGAGCCTGATCTCGCAGGCGTCGTCGTCAGGCTGGGCCGACCCGCTCACGCTCAGTTACCTCGTCGGGGCGGTCGTCAGCGCGGTCGTCTTCGTGCTCGTTGAGAGGCGCACCCGACGGCCGCTCATTCCCATCCACGCGCTGCGTTCCCGCCAGGTGTGGCCGCTCCTGCTGTCCACGGTGCTCACCCTGGCCGGGGTCTTCTCCGCGCTCAACTTCACCGTGGTCTTGCTCAGCCAGAACAATCAGGTGGGTTACGGGCTCTCCGCCTCGATGTCGGCGCTGCTCTACCTCACCCCGACCGCGTTCGTCGGCGTCACCGCGGCGATCTTCTCCGGCTGGATCGCCGTGCGGATCGGTTGGATCACCGCGCTGCGGCTGAGCAGCGGCGTCATCACCCTGATCACGGTCGGCCTGGCCGTGTTCGCGATGGACCGCTGGCTGGTTTTCAGCCTGCTCATCGTGATGGGCGTCTTCTACCTCGGCCTGTTCCAGAGTTCGGTCAACGGCGTCTCCGTGCTCAACTCGCCGCCCGAGGCCCGCGGGGCCCTGCCCGGCCTGAACGGCGCCTGCTTCGGCATCGGCATCGGCATCGGCATCGCCCTCGTCGCCCCGGTCGTGGCCGCGGGCACGGTCGCCGGCTTCCAGACGGCCCTGTGGATCTCCGCGGGCCTCACCCTGGCATCCTTCCTGGCCTCCCTGATTCTGCGCCCCGCCGCATGAACTCCCGCATCACTTCTGAACCCCTGAACCAGCACGATGAGAACGGATGGTCAACGATGACTCCCACGACGGCTCCCCACCCCCGCCCGATCTACCTCGACTGCGACACCGGGATCGACGATGCGATGGCGCTTGCGTTCTTGCTGGCGACACCGGGCATCCGTCTGGTCGGGATCGGCACGGTGAGCGGATGCGTCAACCCGGCCGTCGCCGCGGCGAACACCCTGAGCCTGCTCGCGACCGCCGGGCGTGACGATATCCCGGTCGCGGTCGGCGTCTGGGAGCCCGTCAGCGGGATCTCCCGGCGCGGGACCGCCCACATGCACGGCCGCAACGGGATCGGGGACGTGCTGCTGCCCCGCTCGCGGCGGCACCCAGTCGACGACAGCGCCACGGAGCTGCTGATCCGGCTGGCGCACGAGTATCCCGGCGAACTGGAGGTCATCGCGGTCGGCCCGCTGACGAACCTGGCCGAGGCCCTCTGCCTCGACCCGGAACTTCCCCGGCTCGTGCGTCGCGTCACCATCATGGGCGGCGCCGTCTTCGCGCCCGGCAACGTCGGCAAATTCGCCGAGGGCAACATCGCCGCCGACCCCACGTCCGCCGCGGACGTCTTCGCGGCCAGCTGGCCGGTGACCGTGGTCCCGCTCGACGCGACGGCGCCGCACACCTTCGACGAGACCCACCGGCGGGCACTCGCCTCGGCCTCGGGGCTGACCCAGCAGGCACTGGCCGCCATGATCGGCACCTGCCTGACGCAGTGCGGCACGCAGTTCAGCACGCGGCGTTTCGCCCTGCATACCTCCATCGCCGCGGCCTTCGCAACCGGCGCTCTTGAGGCCGAGCGGGCGCCGACACTGCGCATCTGCGTGGACATGAGCGCCGGCCCGCGCCACGGCCAGACCCACTTCGCCAAGGTGGAGGCGGGGGCCGGGGGGCCTGTCACCGCGGGGCCTGCCGGGCAGAATCCGCACGAGGCCCGGGTCGTGCTGTCCATCCGGCGAAACGCCGCGACGCTGCTCCTGGAACGAATCCTCACCCTCGCCCCCGCTGCGACTTCGGCTCAGGCTTTCGTGCCGGCTGCCGCTAACGCCGTTGTTGTTCCGGGTCAGGCTCAGGCTCCGTCCGGAGCCCGAGCACAGGCGCCCGCTCGGACCCGTAGGCAGGCGGAACCGGTACCAGCCTGAGCCGCCGTCTGCATCCGTCGGCATCCGTCGAGCCGCTCTTCTTGAAGACTTTCGCAACACGCCGTGACGCGCGCAACCGCAGTGCCAGTCTGAGAAAATAGACGAATGACCGCAACACTCGTGGCCAAGGGCCTGAGCGGCGGGTACGCGCACCGCACACTCTTCGATTCCCTCGACCTCACCGTCGCGCCCGGCGACGTCGTGGGTGTCGTCGGTGTGAACGGATCGGGCAAGTCCACGCTGTTGAGCTTGCTTGCGGGCCTGGCCGAACCGCAGTCCGGCACCGTCAGCCTCGCCCCGGCCGATGCCTTCGTCGGCTGCCTGCCGCAGGAGCACGAGCGTGTGCCCGGTGAGACCGTGGCCGGTTACATCGCCCGGCGCACCGGCTGCGCCCAGGCGACCCTAGAGATGGACGACGCGGCATCCGCTCTCGGCGATGCATCACCGAGCCCGCGACCCGACGGCCTCGACCCGGCCGACGCGTACTCGGCCGCCCTCGAGCGCTGGCTGGCCAGCGGCGCCGCCGATCTCGATGAACGGATGCCCGTGGTGCTCGCCGGCCTCGGTCTCACTTTCGCCACCGAGCTCGCCGAGCACACCCTGATGACGTCTCTGTCCGGCGGGCAGGCCGCGCGGGTCGGACTGGCCGCCCTTCTGCTGTCGCGCTTCGACATCGTTCTGCTCGACGAACCCACCAACGACCTCGACCTCGACGGCCTGGAACGCCTGGAGTCCTTCGTCACCGGCCTCCGCGGCGGCGTCGTGCTCGTCAGCCACGACCGTGAGTTCCTGGCGCGCTGCGTGACGCGCGTGCTCGAACTCGACCTCGTCCAGGGGGCAAACCGGGTCTTCGGCGGCGGCTACGACTCCTATCTGGAGGAGCGCGAAACGTCCCGCCGGCACAAGCGCGAACACTACGACGAGTTTGCCGTGAAGAAGGCCGACCTCGTGGGCCGGGCTCGCACCCAACGCGAATGGTCAAGCCAGGGCGTGCGGAACGCCATGAAGAATGCGCCCGACAACGACAAGATCCGACGCAAGGCATCCGCCGAATCCAGCGAGAAGCAGGCGCAGAAGGTGCGGCAGCTGGAGAGCCGCATCGCGCGCCTCGAGGAGGTCGACGAGCCGCGCAAGGAGTGGCAGCTCGACTTTACGATCGGGTCCGCGCCCCGCTCGAGTTCGGTGGTGTCCACGCTGAGCAACGCGGTGCTCCGCCAGGGCGATTTCACCCTCGGCCCGGTGTCGCTGCAGGTCAACGCGGGTGAGCGCATCGGCATCACCGGGCCCAACGGGGCCGGCAAGTCCACGCTGCTGCGCGCGCTGTTGGGGCATCAGGTTCCGGATGCCGGCACGGCCAGCCTCGGTGCCAGCGTCAGCATTGGCGAAATCGACCAGGCCCGGGCCCAACTCGATGGCACCCGGCCCCTCGCCACCAGCTTCGAGGAACTCGTGCCCGATCTGTCCACGGCCGAGGTGCGCACCCTGCTCGCAAAATTCGGCCTCAAGGCCGACCACGTCAACCGTCCGGCCGCGGACCTCTCCCCCGGCGAGCGCACCCGTGCCGGCCTGGCGCTGCTGCAGGCGCACGGCATCAATCTACTGGTGCTCGACGAGCCCACCAACCACCTCGACCTGGCGGCCATCGAGCAGCTCGAGCAGGCCCTCGGGTCCTACGAGGGCACGCTGCTGCTGGTCACCCACGACCGACGGATGCTGGCCAACGTGCACACGGACCGGCGCTGGCGGGTGGACAACGGCCAGGTGACCGAGGCGTAGGTGAGTGGCCCCTATCCGATTGGCGGAGTCGCTCCCGGAAAGTCAGAGCTGACTGCACCGAGTGGACGCGGCTGAGCCCAGGCGGAGCGCCGTGTCCGGTGTTGAACCAATTCGACGGAGAATCTGCCGGAAAACTGCATTTTCAGGCTCTATGGGGGCGATTGGGCCAGAATCTCCGTCGAATTCGTTCGAGGAGAGTCACTGCCAGACCTCGCGGATAACCGCCGCGAACCCAAATCCGCGATCCCTCACGGCTGTCAGGCCCCTCGCATCAATTACTCAGTAGCCGTCGGCCGGTCCTACCGGGGTGGCGCCAGCGATGCTCCAGTGCCGACCGCTGTCGACTGTCTCAGCATCTTCCCAGTTTTCGTCACCGTCAGCGGCGTCTGCCAGGTGCAGGGCCGGTGGTCGCGACGCAGACGGATTTCTTCAGTATCCCGGGCGGGTACTGCCGACGTTCTTCGGCCGGCGGCGCGACGAGCGAACCTTCTGCATCGCGGCCTTCCCCTGCGGGCTGCGCAGGTACTTGGTGACCACGGTCAGGATTACGGGGATGTACTTAAGCAGGCGAGCCATGGCGGTCTCATTTCTGTTTAAAATTTTGGGTACGAGAGTGCGGTAGCGGCTGGGCAGACCTGCGCCCGCCCAGCCGCCCGGTGCAGGTGTTGGATATGGGTGTTAGGTGCTGGACGTCAGCGGCCGAGTGCTTCGCGGTCGACGCGGCGGTGGAACCGCATTCCGGCGAGTCCGCCGACGATTGCGCCGACGAGGCTAATCAGGACGATGACGATCGCGGTGATGATGCTGCCTGCCGTGAGACCGTCCGGATTGAGCGGGATGCTGGGCAAGCTGTTCAGGTTCCCCAGAACGTTGAGTTCACCGCCGGCAATGACCCCGAGGATCCCGGCGACGACAGCGATCACGATCGCCCAGACCCAGACCGCGATTCCCTGCTTGATTCCGTTGAAGCGGGCCATCCGACCGGCGACGTAGCCGCCGCAGAAATATGACACGAAGACCACAACCGCGAGCACAATCGCTCCGACCAGTGCCATGGTGCCGGCGTTCTCGGCAGCAGTTCCGGCAGCTTGGTCCGTGGAATCGGCCCCGTCCAGGCCGACTGCGGCTCCGACCGCAGCGAACAGGACGGTGAGGATCACCGCGGTCCCGGTGGCGGTGAGCCAGCCGAAGAAGGCCGATCCCCACTTGATCCCGCCGAAGCGGGCCTCGTCGCGGCCGACGGCCTTATCACGGCCGGCGACCTCGTGGCGGTTGGTCGCCCCATCGCCCGCGGAGACCGCAGCATCGGAGCCGTGGTCGTCGATGTTTCGATTCATGTTTAAACCGGATGAGTCGTATGTTGCCATGTTGATATCTCCTCTACTGATACAGGTATGAACCTCAGAGAGTCAGGACGACTTCGCTCAGCCGCGTCACAGGAGAATCGATGGAATGGACGCGATCGGAGCGTGTCCCGCCGAGATAGAATCTGTCCTCAGCGAGAATCTCTTAACATGTAGTCGTATTTCAGAGGGTGTTCGTCACAGAAATCAAGCAGGGAATTTCGCGCTCCTGGAGGATTCAGGCGCTCTGAGAGGCGAGGGGGTCTCCCGGCTAGATGACAAGGGTCTGGTCGACCAGCCCCTGAGCAACCTGGGACAACAACAAGTGGTTACTGCGAGCGTGATTCCTCAGCAACGCGAATGCGTCCTCCATCGAGACGCCGCGGGAATGCGAGATCACGCCTTTGGCTTGCTCGATGAGGACTCGGGAGTTCAACGCAATCGTCAATTGCTCCCGCACCGAGTTGCTTTCTCGGAGCGTGCGTTCCTGCAGAATCCCGATCGTGGCCACATCGGCCAACGCCTGGGCCGCGCGCACATCCTGTTGACGCAGGGCGCCGGGAACAGTGGACAACAAGTTGAGGGCGCCGATGGTAGTCTCACGCAGCCGCAACGGAATCGCATGGACCGCAGCGAAACCCTGCTCCCTGGCGCAGTCCCGAAACCGCCGCCACGCGAGCGGGCTGTCCTCCACGTCCGTCAGGGACACGACCGACCCGGTAATGAAACACTCGACGCACGGGCCCGCCCGAGCGCTCAGTTGCATCACCTCGACAAGCCTGCTGGCTTCGCTGGTGGAAGCGACAACTTCGAGCTCTCCGTTTTCGTCGGCCAGGAGAATACCTGCCGCCGCAATATCGAAGAGCCCGGCGCAACTCTCCACCAGTGTCTGGAGGAGCTCCACCACGTCATAACCGGCAACCAGGGTGTCAGCTAGGGTCGCGAACGTTTCGATCAGGCGGTCTTCTCTCGTTTCATCAATCATGAGACCCTTCGATCTGGTTTTCATTCACCGCAAAAGTCAATCGCCGGTCGATGATCTCCTCCGCGATCTCCTGCACAGATCGGCCGACGGCGAAGGCATGGCCCTGGATGATCAGACGGGCGTCCAGGGCAGAAATCCCCAGTTGGGCCAGCACCATGCCTGTGGCCTGATGCACCTCACGTCGGGAGAATTGTTTGCGCGTGTCGGTTTCACCCTTAATCTCGCTCTGGGACAGCCGGATGGCACGAGCGAGAACGAGCCGGCTGACGACGGTCGCGAGGGCTGCAGTGTGCTGGATATTCAGATCACTGAGATGACTGGGCCGACTCGTGTACAGGTCGATCGCCCCGATGCGCAACGGCCCCAGCGACAAAGGAAAAGCAAAAAGCGCGCCCAGATCATCGGCGATGATTGCCTCCGAGAACGCCGGCCAAACCCGGTTCGGCCGTTCGCGAATGTTCGGCTCGAAGACCGGCGCCCCGGTTTCTAGAGCATCCCAACTCGGACCCTCGCCCAGATCGAATTGCAGCTCGTCCAGCCGTATCGATTGGGCGTCGCTCGCCGAGATTGTCTCATCAGGGAGAAAGTCACCGAACGTCGAGATTGACACCCCATCCACTGGCAGTACCCCCAGGAACGGCTCGAACAGACGGGACTCGCTACCTGCCAAAGCGGACAATGCCTTTTCGGCAACCGCGAATTGATCACGCATGGCAATCCCTCCTGCGATTCTCGCTGCTGCTCCTTTTCAGACGTGGCCAAGTCATCTTCCGAACGTACCCCGCCACGTCCGAAACGGGAGGCTCAAGAAGCCTTCACAACCGATATTTGAGTTCCAGCAAGTCTTTCTTCCAGGTCGTAGCCGAGCGCCGCAGCGATATTCAGCAGCTGCGCCTCGAGCAGTTCCTGTTCAGCACACGACATTTTCCTCTGAGCTTCGCCGATCCGTGCACGAAAATCACCGTAGATGCTATCCATCAACGTCCCGCCCGTCGCAGTCAGCTCCAGGAACAGGCTCCGCCGGTCATCCGGGTTGGCAACTCGGCGCACGACATCCCGGGCGACCAACCGGTCGGAGATCGCGGTGACCGCACCCATCGAGAGATCTGTGGAACCGGCCAAAATCTTCGGTGTCACCCGGCCCGCTTCCGAAATTCGAAAAAGAACCCGTATCTCAGAACCCGTGAAGCCATCCTTCGCCGCCATCCCGGCACGCGTCTTGTCCAGCGCTCGAAGCAGAACGACCACCGCAGCAGCAACACCCTCGAGAACCTGGACGGAGCCACTTTCCTTGAACATGGTTTCCTCCCGACAACAACGAAAAGTACTCAGCTGGATCTGCGGCACATTTCCGCCTCCACCCTATCGACGACGTGCATCATCTTCCAACATAAAATAGTTTGAAATTCAAACTGATCGCTATATATTACTTCCCGACGCCAATTCTTAGGGCATCGTCCGATCTCTGCTGAACCACCACGTGGCGCTTCAGGGTCCGCTGAGAGACAGGGTCTATTTCCATGAACGAGTACCGTCTGACCGTGAATGGCGACCGTTACGTTGTCGACACCGACGATGACCTGGCAGCATGGAAAACCTCCGTGGCCGACGCGGTGCAGCGCGGTGGAGGATTCATCAATGTGATCAATTCCGCCGGGTTCTTGACTACGCTTCTGATCACCCCGAACTCGACCGTCACGCTGCAACAAGTCCGCTCCCAACGACCGGAGCCCTGGACCCAGCTTCTCGCCGAGGAGGCCTTCACCTACGAGGACTTCTAGCTCTCCGAACTGGTGTCTTCGGCAACTCCTCAGCGGGCCCGTCGCGGCGTACGTTTGTAGTAACAACCCGGGGGCCAGATGCCGTAGCCGTGAGTCACACAGCTCGCACCTGGGGCTCACATGACCGCGCTCCAACCGCGCCGGCACCGCCGGCATCGCCGACAACGCGCGCTGAGCCCGCTGCCCTCCACCGGACGCCCGGGCGCCGGCTCTGTCTCCCCGTCGCCGTGAAGTTCTGGCTGTCCGTTCTGTTCGCGCTCAGCTGGACCGACGCATCCGTTTGGATCTCGCTACCGTGGATCCAGGACCTGACCCGCCTGACCGGCGAACCGCCGACGTGGATCATCGTCTCCTTGGTGGCATTCCTGCCTGGCTTCGTGGTGGCGTTTCTGAGCCTGTCGCTCCTGCTGGATCGCCAGCCGCCGTTCCGGGTCCCCGATCCGGTCACCCCCCTGACCATCATCGTGGCCGCCCGAAACGAGCAGGACGGTCTCCGGGAGACGATCCGCTGCATCGGCGGGAGCGATTACGCCGGCGAGGTGACGGTGATCCTCGCCGACAACGGCTCCGATGACGCTACGGCGCGGTCCGCCAACGTCGCCGCCATCGAATCCGACGTGGACCTGCTGGTCGTGCGGCAACCTGTCCCCGGCAAGTCGAACGCGCTGAACTCAGCACTGACCCACGTGACCACGCCCTATCTGATCACGGTCGACGCGGACACGCTGCTGCACCGGAAGGCCCTGCACCACCTGATCTCCCGGCTTGAATCCGCCCCGGCAGACACTGTTGCCGTGGCCGGCGCGGTTCTCGTGCGCAACTCCCGCATCAACCTGCTCACCCGCATGCAGGAGTGGACGGGCTGTTCTGGGTGCCCGGCCTCGTGCTGTTCGCCGTCTTCGGCAACACGGCCGTGGTCTCGATCTGGGCGCTGGCCGTGCTTCCGATCACCCTGGTGATCTACGGAAGTCTGCGCATGTTCCAGAGCCGCCGGGTCTTCGGTCCGCTCGGTCTGGAAGTACGACGCAACCGGTTCGGCTACCTGGCCTATCTGCTCGGCGACCAGGTGCTGTGCTCCTACGCGTCACTGGTTGGCTATGTGCAGTTCCTCACCGGGTCCGCCCGCCGCTGGAAGTAGTCCCCCTCAGCCCCAGCGCGCTCAGCCCTCGGCGGGAATCAGGTAGCGGTGGCGCACGTGCCGGCGGCCGGGGTCGGCCTGCCAGAATTCGACCTCGACCGGGCGCAGGGCGTACAGCTGCCAGGTGGGGTTCTCTGATCCGTCGGCGCCGGGCCGTTCGGACCAGTCGGCCGCCGAGGCATCCGTCGACAACTCGGTGACCGGGCCGACCACACGCACCTGGCGGCCCGGCGCCGACCAGAAGAAATTCATCGCGGCCAACGGATGCTCCGTCAGCTCCCGGCCCTTGCGCGACGCCCGCGAGGTGGCAAAGTGCCAGCCCTCGGCGTCGAGATTCTTGAGGATGAGCATGCGCGACGACGGCATGCCCTCGGCGGCGACGGTCGCCAGGCTGAAGGCGTGCGGCTGGGAAACCCCGGCCGCCAGGGCCTCATCAAGCCAGGACCGGAACAGTACAGCCGGGTCGAGTGGCGCCGACGCCGGGTCGAAAATCGGCAGATCGATGGGGAAATCCGGCAGGGAACGCAGCATGCTGCGGAATAATTCGCTCACCCCCACGAGCCTACTGCGCCGACTGCGCCGACTGTCAGCGTTCAGAGAGTGCCGCTAGCGTTGGAAGCAGACAAGAGGAGCGAGATGACGGTACTCATTGCAGGATGCGGGGACCTCGGCACGGAGGTGGGCCTGCGTTTCGCGGCGCTCGGGCACCGGGTGGTGGGGTTGCGCCGCAACGCGGCCGTTCTCCCCGCCGGTATCGAGGGCCAGTCCGTCGACCTCAGCGCGCACAAGCCGGTCGTGCCGGCCGACACCGAGATCGTGATCGTGGCGATCGCCGCGGGCAACCCCAGCCCCGCGGTCTACCGGGCGGCCTACGTCGACGGTCTGCAGAACCTCCTCGACGCGCTCGACGAGGCCGGCGTCACGCCCCGCCGCGTGCTGCTGGTGTCGTCGACCGCCGTCTACGACGTGTCCGACGAGAGCTGGGTCGACGAGCAGACGCCCGCCAACCCGAGGCCGGGCACCGACGCCATTCTGCTCGAGGCCGAACGGATGCTGCACGCCCGCATCCCCGCGGCCGTCGTCTTCCGCCTGTCGGGCATCTACGGCCCCGGCCGGGAGCGCCTGATCACCCAGGTGCGGAGCGGCCGCACCACCGCGTCGGCCTCGGCCCGCCACACGAACCGCATCCACCGGGATGATGCCGCGGCCGCGATCGTGCACCTGATGCTGCGGGAGGAAGCACCGGCGACCCTCTATCTCGGCGTCGACAGCGCGCCGGTGCGCCGCGGTGAGGTGCTGGCGTTCCTTGCCGAGGAGCTTGGACTGCCGGCCCCTAGGCCCGAGGCACCCGGCGCTCCCGGCGCAACGACTGCCGCGCCCACTCGGCCCGTCCCGCGGGACAGCCAGCGCGGAGGCGACAAACGCCTCCGCAACCAACTGCTGCTGGGCACGGGTTTCACGTTCAGCTATCCGACCTACCGCGAGGGCTACCGGGCCGTGCTGGCCGGCCGGGGCATCCGTCACCCGTAGCTCAACCGGGTTCGGTGTGAACCAATTCGTTCGGGAACGAGACGTTTAGAACGAGACGCCGCAGACCAGCGCCGCGTTCGCGAACGGCGTCGCCTCCCCCGAACGGATGAATAGCTTCGCCGAGGCCGACAGGTCCTTCAACTCGGCGTGGCTGATGTACTCGATCGCGTCGAACCGGTCGGCCAGCCAGACCCCGGCGGGGGCGGTTTTCGCCTCCTCCGCGGCCACGCAGCGCTGGAACACCATCTCCTCGAGCAGGGCGTCGAGCACCTGCTCGAAGCGCGGCACACCATGCACAAGCGCCAGGTCGATCACGGGAACGCCGGCCGGGATCGGCATGCCGCAGTCCGCGAGGAGAACGACATCCGTGTGCCCGAGGCGGGCCAGGGCGCCGGAGAGGTCGGCGTTCAGGATGCCGCGGCGCTTCATGCGCGTACCAGCGGCAGCTCGTCGGCCAGGGAGGGATACGACGTCTGCGTGCCGCGCGACTGCACTGCGAAGGCACCCACGCGCACGGCCCGGCGCACGGACTCGGACAGGCTCGACCCGGCCGCGAGCTGCGCGCTGAGGGCGCCGACGAATGCGTCGCCGGCGCCCGAGCTGTCCACGGCAACGACCCGTGGCGACGCCAGACTGTGGGTACCGTCCCGGTCGGCGCAGATCGCGCCCTTCGCACCGCGGGTGAGCACGACCGAGGGAACGCCCCAGTCGAGGAGCCGGGCGACGAGCTCAGCGTCCTCGGTGGGGATGACCATTTTCGGGGCGAGCTGCGCGAGCACGAGGGCAGCCTCGTGCTCGTTGACGACCAGCGGGTCGGCCCGACGGATGCTCGCAGCATCCAGAGCGATCACGGGCGCCAGGTTCAGCACCACCCGGCCGGTGGCCAGCCGCATTGCCGCCACGATGCCCTCCGCGGGGATCTCACCCTGGAGCACCACCACGGCGGCCTCCGCGATGACGGTCGCGCTGGCCTCAACGGCCTCCGCGCCCAGCAGTGCGTTGGCGCCGGGGATGATCACGATGGTGTTTTCGCCGTCGGCGGCGACCGTGACGAGTGCCAGGCCGGTCGGGCCGTCCACCGCGCGTACATTCGACAAGTTCACTCCGGAGCGGGTCAGGATCGCAGTCGCGACCTCGGCCTGCGGATCCCGGCCGACCAAGCCGACCATACTCACCGCGGCGCCCAGCTGGGCCGCCGCGACGGCCTGGTTGGCTCCTTTTCCTCCGGGGAGGAACTCCATCGACGTTCCGATGAGGGTCTCACCGGGCAGCGGGTGGCGTTCGATGGTGATCAGCTGGTCGACGTTGATCGACCCGACGACGACGACCGTGCTGGCGGAGTAACTCACTTGGCGAAGTCGCCGACATTCGTCTTCGTGACGGAGACGACCTCGACCGGAACGGTCTTCTCGATCGTGTCGCCGGCGATGGCCTTGATGGCCAGTTCAACGGCGAGCTTGCCGAGTTCGGCCGGCTGCTGAGCGATGGTGGCAACCAGGGTGCCTGCCTCGATGGCGGCGAGTCCGTCTGCCGTGCCGTCGAAGCCGACGACCGCGACCTCGGTGCCGGCCCGCGACCCGAGAGCCTGGATGGCGCCGAGCGCCATTTCATCGTTCTCAGCGAAGAGGCCGGTCGCGCCGGGGTTGGCCTGCAGCAGGTTCGTGGTCACGTCGAGCGCGGCGGCGCGGTCGAAGTTGGCGGTCTGCTTGGCGACCACGGTGATGTTCGGGTAGGCCTTCATGCCCTCTTCGAAGCCCTGGCCGCGGTCACGGCTGGCCGAGGTGCCGGAGACACCCTGCAGGTGGATGACGCTGCCCGTTTCGCCCATGGCCTCGGCGAGGGCGTCGGCAGCCTGACGGCCACCGGCCACGTTGTCGCTGGCGACGAGTGAGTTCAGGTCGGCGCCGTTGACCGTGCGGTCGACCCCGATGACCGGAATACCCGCGCTGAGGAGGTCGTTCACGGCGGAGGAGGCGGCGTCGGAGTCCACCGGGTTCACGATGACGGCCTTGGTGCTGCCGGAGGCGGCGGTGGCGAGCTGATTGGCCTGCGTGGCCGAGTCGTTCTGGGCGTCGACGATGTTCAGCTGCACGCCGGCCTCGTCGGCGGCAGCCTGCGCGCCGTCGCGCAGTTCCACGAAGAACGGGTTGTTCAGGGTGGAGACGGCCATCACGATCTTGGTGCCCGACGCCTCAGACCCGCCACCACGGCCGCAGGCCGTAGTGCCCACCAGAATCAGGGCGGCGGTGGCGGTCAGCGCCGCGATTTTGCGAAACGAGGAGGACTTCATTGTGTATTCCTTTGTGGTTATTGATGGGTGAGGAGAAAGGTAGAGGGGGTGACGGATGTCGGCCGCCGGCCTGGTCAGCTGCTGCGGGTCTTGCGGCGGAGTACGTCGACGCCCACGGCGAGGGCGATCACGAGTCCGATCACAACCTGCTGCCAGAACGACGTCACGTTGAGCAGGTTCAGGCCATTGCGGATGACGACGAGCACGAGGGCACCCACGAAGGTGCCTGAGATCTTGCCGAGGCCACCGGCGAGGGAGGCGCCGCCGATCACGACGGCCGCGATGGCGTCGAGTTCGTAGCCGGCCGCGGCCTGCGGCTGCGCGGAGTCGAGGCGCCCGGCGAGCAGGAGCCCGGCAAGTGCGGCGAAAAGTCCGGCCAGGGCGAAGACGGTGACCAGGATGCGCTTGACCGGCAGTCCCGACAGCCGGGCGGCTTCGGCGTTGCCGCCGACCGCGTACATCGAGCGGCCGATGACAGTCCGGTTGAGCAGGAAGGAAGCGGCCAGGGCGGCGAGCACAAGGATGATGATCGGCATCGGCACCGGGCCCAGGTTGCCGCCGAGGAAGGAGACCTCGGCCGGCGTCGAGATCGGACGGCCGTCGGAGATGACCAGGGTCAGTCCGCGGGCCACGCTGAGCATGGCGAGCGTGGCGATGAACGAGGGCAGCTTGCCGTAGGCGTTGGCCAAACCGTTGATGGTGCCGGCCAGGGCTCCGACGAACAGACCACCCAGGAGGGCGATCCAGCCGGGGAGGCCGGCGCTGGCGAACATCCAGCCCGACGACATGGCCGACAGGGCCGCCACGGCACCCACCGAGAGGTCGATCCCGCCGGCCACGATGACGAAGGTCATCCCGAAGGCCAGCACGGCCACCGTGGACACCTGGATGCCGATGTTGAGCAGGTTCTGCGCGGTCAGGAAGTCGGGAGTCGCGATGAACAGGGCGATGCAGAGTACGACGAGGCCGACGAGGGCGCCGTTGTTGGCGAGGAACTTCTTGTAGTCGAGGCCGCGGCGCTTCATCGGCAGAGTTGTGGTGGACATGGTGGCTTCCCTATCTCTGTTCGTACTTCTCGTCGACATCGCGGGCGGCGAGTGTCATGACTGCGTCTTGGGTGGCCTCGGCGGCGGTGAGCTCGCCGGCGATCCGGCCGTCGCGCATCACGAGGATGCGGTCGCTCATGCCGAGAATCTCGGGCAGTTCACTTGAGACCATCAGAATCGCTCCCCCGGCCGCCGTGATCGCGTTCATCAGTTCGTAGATCTCGACCTTGGCGCCCACATCGACGCCGCGGGTGGGCTCGTCGAGCAGCAGCACCGTGGAGGCGGCGATGATCCAGCGGCCGAACACGGCTTTTTGCTGGTTGCCCCCGGAGAGTGCGCCGATCGACTGGTCGATGGTGTGCATCCGGATGCGCAGTTTCATGGCCACCTCGGCGGCCCGGCTGCGTTGGCCGGCGAAGTCGACCAGACCCAGCTTCGCGGTGGCGGCGAGCGTGGCGTAGCCGAGGTTGTCGTTGACGGATGCGTCGAGCACCAGCCCCTGTCCCTTGCGGTCTTCGGGCACGTGCCCGATGCCCGCTGCGATTGCCGCCTGGATGCTGCCGTTCGGCAGCTGCCGGCCGCGCACGGCGACCGTGCCGGAGGTGTACCGGTCGGCGCCTGCGATCGCGCGGATCAGTTCGGTGCGCCCCGCGCCGACCAGCCCGGCGATGCCAAGCACCTCGCCCGCCTTGACGATGAAGCTGATGTCACTGAACGAGCCGGCCGAGGTGAGCTTGTCGACCGTGAGGATCTCGGTCGCCTGGCTCATGTCGCCGGCCGACCGCGGGAAATGGTCTTCGATGTTGCGGCCGACCATCAGCTTCACGAGGTCGTCTTCGGGGGTGGAGGCCGGCACCTCGGCGATGAACTCACCGTCGCGCAGCACGGTCACGGTGTCGCCGACCTCGGCGATCTCGTCGAGGTGGTGGCTGATGAACAACATGCCCACCCCACGGCGGCGCAGGTCGGTCATCACGGCGAACAGGCTCTCGGTCTCGTGGCGGGTCAGGGCCGCGGTGGGCTCGTCCAGGATCAGGATGCGGGCGTTGATGCTGAGCGCCTTGGCGATCTCGACCAGCTGCTGCCGGGCGATGCCGAGGTCGCCGACCAGGGTGTCCACGTCGACGTCGAGGCCGATCAGGGCGAGGGCGGCACGCGCCCGATTGCGCAGGGCGCTGCGGTCGACCAGGCCGTGCTTGGTGGGCATCCGCCCCAGCATCACGTTCTCGGCGATGCTCATGGTGGGAACGAGGTTCAGTTCCTGGTGGATCGTGGCGATGCCGAGTTCCTCGGCCGCGCGGGCGGTGGGCAGGGTGACTGTCTGCCCGTCCACCACGATGTGGCCGGCGTCCGGCTGGTACACCCCCGCCATCATCTTGATCAGGGTGGACTTGCCGGCACCGTTCTCGCCCAGCAGCACCTGCACCTTGCCGGCGTAGACGCTGACGGTGACGTCTTTGATGACCGTCACCGGTCCGAAGGTCTTGCCCACGTTCTGCAGGGTGACCAGTGGTTGTTGACTCATGTCAGTTCTTCCTCGGGCTCGGCCCGGATGCGGGTGAAACGGCTGCGGGTGAATCGGGCACGCCTGAGATGGGCGCCGAGGACGACGCCCGGATGATCAGTTCGCTGGGCAGCACCACCGACTCGGGGGTGCCTCCGCCAATGACCTCGAGCAGCATCTTCACGGCGATCCGGCCCATGTCCTCGACACTGTGCGAGATGACGCTGAGCGCCGGGTCGAGCAGGGCGAACCACTCGATGTCGTCGAACGCGATCAGGGCCACGTCCCTGCCGATACGCAGCCCGCGCTTGTGAAGAATGGCGATCGCGCCCACGGCCATCGGGCTGTCGGCGGCGAGCAGGGCGGTGGGCGGCTGGCGCAGTTCGAGCAGCGCGTGCACGCCGGCCGAGCCACTGGCGGCCTGGAAGTCGCCGAAGTAGACCAGCTCGGGGTCCTGGCTGAGGCCGAACTCGGCCACCGCGCGGGTGAAGGCGGCGAACCGGTCCCGGCCGGTCGAAATGGCCCGCGGGCCCGAGATGTAGCCGATGCGGGTGTGGCCGGCCGCGGCCAGGTGTGCAACAGCCTGGCGGATGCCGGTTTCGCTGTCCGTGGTCACGCTCGGCACATCGAGGCCGTCCACGGTGCGGTCCACGAAGACGGTCGGGATCTTGCGTTCGATCAGCGAACGGATGCTGCCGCTGCCGTCCCCGAGCGGTGCCACGACGATGCCGTCCACTCGCCTGGAGATCAGGGTGTCCAGGTACCGGTCCTGCTGTTCCTTGCGCTCATTCGCGTTGCCGAGCAGCGTGACATAGCCGGCAGCCAGGGCGGCCTGTTCGACCGTGTGGGCGAGGTCGGCGAAGAAAGGGTTGCGCACATCCGACACCAGCAGGCCGATGGACTCGGTGTGGGTGCTGCGCAGGGCGCGCGCCTGGGCGTTGGGCCGGTAGTCGAGCTGGGCGGCCGCGGCGGCGACGCCGGCCCGAGCCTCGGGCGAGGTGGCCGGGCTGCCGGACAGGACCCGGGAGGCCGTGGCCACGGAGACGCCGGCCAGGGCGGCGACATCCTTGATCGTGATGGCAACCATCTCTCACCTCTTCGTGTTCGTGCGGGTACCCGGCGTAGTCGTGGAATCGTTTCCATGGAAACGATTCCATATTAGGTCCTAGCGACGGCCACTGTCAACGAGCTTCGTCGCCGGCAAGCAGGACGGCCCGTGGCGACGCTGGCACATCAACGGCACCCTCATGGATGAGGGAACCTGGCGGGGCGGCACGCGCACGGGTGACTGGGTCTGCTAGAACTCGGACGGGTCCATCCGAAAGTCACAGGCCTTCCGATAGCGGACCTGTCGGCCGTGCTTCTGGACAAAGATACGAAACTGCTATCCACAAAAAGTGAGTGACACTCGCCTACATGTGCCCCTTAAGGTATCCTCATAACATGACGAACCTCGCGGATGACCTCAGGCAGGCGGCCGACGCTGTCGCCCTGCTGGGCTCCTCGAGCGCCGACCTCGCGGCTCTTCCCGACGCCGAGGCTTTGGCCGGCCAGAAGCGGATCGCCTGCGCGCGCCGTCTGCTCGACACCTATGCCGCGTTGATGGCCGCAACCATCGCCGAACGGTCCCGCCCGGAACTCGGCCACTCGGGGCTGGCCGCGCAGCAGGGGTTCCTCTCGCCCGAGGCTCTGATCCAGAACTGGACCGGCTCATCCACAGGTGACGCGTACAAGCTGGTCGCGGTCGGCACGATGATGGCCGACACCGAGGCGGCCGACAAGCTGGTCGAAGAGGCGCTCTCGACGCTCTCGACGCCCGACGCCGACGCCGATGCTGTCGACGTCGCGGCGTTTGTTGCGAGGGTGCCGTGGCAGGCCCCGATCGCCCGGGCCGTGACCGCCGGCACGCTTTCGGTTGACGCGGCCGAGTCGATCCGGGCCGGGCTCGGCCAGATCGACGCGGCAGTCACCGCGGAGAAGCTCCGGGTGGCCCTCGCGGCGCTCCTCACCGAGGCGTCAACGTTGAATGCCGACGAGGTCTTCAAACGGGCCCGCCGGATGCGCGACCGGCTCGATGAGGCCGGCATCGCCGCCCGGGAGAAGCAGGCCCACGACGACCGCTACCTGAAGGTCTACCGGCTGAGCAATGGCAACGTGCGCCTGAACGGGCTCTTCGCCCCCGAAGACGGCGAGTTCGTGCTCTCCACCTTCGACTCCATCACCGGACCCCGCCGCGGCGGAGTGCGCTTCGTCGACCCGGAGCGCGCCGCCTGGGCAAAGAAAATGCAGACGACCCGCGCAGCACCGAGCAGATCAACGCGGACTCCCTCGTGCAGCTGCTGAAGATCGCCGGCGAAGCCGACCCCGGCCGGGTCTTCGGCGGACGCCGCCCGGCGGTGCGCGTGATCGTGACCGAGAAGGCTCTCACGGCTGAGACCGGCGAGCCGGGTGCCGCCGAACCCGCCGCTCACGGGCAGATCGAGGGCAACCCGGTCCCCATCTCGCAGGAAACCATCGACCGGTTGCTCTGCGACACCGGCACCCGCGGCATCAAGTTCGACGACATCGGCCAGATCATCGACGTCGGCCGTGACGAACGACTCTTCACGGAGGCACAGCGCGCCGCGATGGGAGTGCGCGACGGCGGATGCCTCTGGGTCGGCTGCGACCGATCACCGGCCTGGAGCGAAGCCCACCACATCAACGAATGGCTCACAGACAGCGGAGACACCAACCTCGCCGACGGAGTGCTGCTCTGCCACCCGCACCACCTGCTGCTGCACAACCAGCACTGGAAGATCACCCGCACCGAAACCCAGTATTGGCTCCGGCCACCGGTGGAAAACGATCCGGAGCAGACACTGATCGCACTGCCGAGCAAGGCGGTGGGGCTGTAGGGCGTGGCTCTGGTCCCGGGTCTTGACAGGCTCGACCAGCGTCGTGGGAACCTCGGGAGGGCGGGTCGCCGGGTCTCGGCAGGCTCGACCACCGGGGCTCGGGTCAGGGGCGACCGGTGAATTTGTCCATGGAGCCGTAGACACCGAAGACGCGACCCGCGACGACGTCCCACAGGGGCAGCGGCAGCAGACCGCGGACCACCTTCGAGAGCACGACCGTCCACGGCATGGTGAGCATGGGCTTGCCCGCGAGCATCGCCTGCCAGACCCGTTCGACCACGTATTCCGGCGTCAGCACCGGCGTCAGCAGCGGACCGCGGGCACCCTCGAACATCCCGGTCGAGATGTAGCTGGGGCAGACGGTCGTGACCTTCACGTGCCCGAACCGTTGCTGCTTGAGCTCCAGACGCAGCGAGTCGCCCCACCCGATCAGGGCCGCCTTCGACGCCGCATAGACGCTCATCCGGGGGTTCGAGAGCATCCCGGCCGCCGACGCGATGTTCACGATGCGCGACGCACGACCGCGATTGGCCATCATCGCCGGGAGGAACTCCCGGGCGATGTACATCGGCGCGAGCGCGTTGATCTGCATGGTCGGCCGCGTGTCCGCGCCGTTGTCGTGCTCCCAGAAGAAGGCTCCGCGCACGATGCCGGCGTTGTTGATCACGATGTCCGGGTCGCCGACCTCCGTGCGCACCCGCTGGGCGGTCTGGGCGATCGCGCCGAGGTCGGCGATGTCCACGACATACGGGACAACGAGCGTGCCCTCGCCGGCCCGATCGCCGAGGATGCCGGCCGCACGGGTCAGCGCCCCGGCGTCCCGGTCCCAGAGGATCACGGCCTTCGCGCCCTCGGCGACGGCCCGCTCGGCATAGAGGCGGCCCATGCCGCTGGCGGCACCGGTAATGAGCACACGGGCCCCGGAAACGGTTCGAGTCATGGCCCCATCATCCCAAGAAGAAGCGCCGCGTGTTACGTCGGGTTGCGGCCGGCCCAGCAGCATCCGTCTGCCCTCGGCTAACGTCAAGCAACTCTTCCCTTCCCTCGACCGAAAGCCGCCCATGCCGCACCGCGCCGCACCACACGAGGCGTTCGCCGATCCGGCGTCCGTGCGCGGCGCGGCGTCCAGAACCACGGCCAGAACCACGGCCACGACCACGACCACGACCGGAAACTCGGCCTGCACAGTCGAGTTCGAGGCGATCGGCCGCACGTTCGCCCCCGCCACGACCCGCGGGGCCACCGCCCTACCCCCGGTGCTCCGCGACGTTTCCCTCACGGTGCGGCCCGGCGAGGTGCTGGCGATTCTGGGCACGAGCGGATGCGGCAAGTCCACTCTGCTCCGCATCGCGGGCGGCCTCGACTCCCCGACCACCGGCCAGGTGAGAATCGACGGCTCGCCCGTCGCCGGCATCGACCCGCGCTGCGCGGTCGGATTTCAGGAGCCGCGCCTGCTGCCCTGGCGCACCGTCACCGAGAACATCGCACTGGGACTGCCCCGCGGCACCCCGCGGGCCGCCGGCCGCGCCCGCGTCGCCGAACTGATCGAGCTGGTCGGTCTGGCCGCGTTCGCCGGCCACCGCCCCCAGGCCATCTCCGGCGGGATGGCGCAGCGTGCCTCCCTCGCCCGGGCGTTGGCCCGCAACCCGGGCGTTCTGCTGCTCGACGAACCGTTCGGTGCCCTCGACGCGCTCACCCGCCTGAAGATGCAGGACCTCCTGCTCGACGTGCACGCCCAGGCGCCGACGACGGTCCTCCTGGTCACGCACGACGTCGACGAGGCGCTGCAATTGGCCGACCGGATCATCCTGCTCGGCCGGCCCGACAACGACACCCGCGCCGGCGCGACCATCGTGCAGGAACTCACCGTTCCCGGGGCCCGCCCCCGCGACCGCGGCTCGGCGGAACTCGCCGAACTGCGCGGACGACTTCTCGCCGGGCTCGGCATCGACCGCCACGGCGAGGCACGCGGGCTCGCCGTGACCTCTACCATCCCGGCCTTCCCCTACTGACTTTTCTGCCTCACCACTTCACCACCGCACTGCTTTCACCACCGCTTTCCCACACCGGGTGCAGCATCCGCTGCCCAATCAACTGAGAGATCCCGATGACACAGCACCGCTCCACCACACGAATCGCGCTCCTTGCCGTCGCAACCGCCGCCGCCCTGCTGCTCACCGGCTGCGTCGCGGGTGAAAACCAGCCGGTCGCCGAGCCGGCCGAGGCCGCCGAAGCGGGTAAGGCCACCGTCACCACCGGCGGCACCCTCAACATCGACTTCGCCACCTACAACCCGCTCAGCCTGGTGATCAAGGACCAGGGCTGGCTCGAGGATGCCCTCAGCGACCAGGACATCGCCGTGAACTGGGTGCAGTCGGCCGGCTCCAACAAGGCCAACGAGGCACTGCGCGCCAATGCCATCGACGTGGGTTCCACCGCCGGCTCGGCTGCGCTGCTGTTCCGCTCGAACGGCTCGCCGATCCAGGTCATCGACATCTTCTCGCAGCCCGAGTGGGCGGCCCTCGTCGTTCCGGGCGACTCCGCGATCACCGACATCGCCGATCTCAAGGGCAAGCAGATCGCCGCCACCAAGGGCACCGACCCCTACTTCTTCCTGCTCCAGTCTCTGGAGGAGGCCGGACTCACCCTCGACGACGTGACCGTGCAGAACCTGCAGCACGCCGACGGCTGGGCTGCCCTCCAGAATGGCTCGGTCGACGCCTGGGCCGGACTCGACCCGATCATGGCCGGTGCCGAGGCTGCCGGCGCGGAGCTGCTCTACCGCAACGTCGACTTCAACAGCTACGGGTTCCTCAACGCCACCGAAAGCTTCCTGACCGAGAAGCCCGATGTGGCCCAGACCGTCGTCGACGTCTACGAGCACGCCCGCGCCTGGGCGCTGGAGAACCCCAACCAGACCGCCGAGATCCTGGCCGGCGTCTCGGGCCTCGACCTCGCCGTGGCCACCACGGTGATCACCGAGCGCTCCAACCTCGACGTGGACAACGTGCCCGGCAAGGCCCAGCTCACGGTGCTTAAGAAGATCGGCCCGACCTTCGTCGCCGCCGGTGACGTGGCAGCGCAGAGCCAGATCGACGACGCCCTCGACACGATCGTCAACGACAGCTTCGCCACGAAGGCCGACCCGTCGGTCGTCACGGAGTAATCAGGAACCACCGTAGCGCCGTCCGGGGCGGGCAACCGCCCCGGACACCCGCACCACCAGCACCCCCTGCACCCAGCACCCCGGCCCCACCAGCGCCACCCACCGAGAGGACGCGACCATGACCGAGACTGTGCCCCGCACACTGCCCCGCACGCTGCCGCGCACGTCGGCCCGGACCGTGCCCGACGCCACCGCCGCCGCCACCGCATTCGCATTCGCTGCATCCGCCCCCGCCGCCCGCACGGCGCGTGCCCCGCGCCGGCCGCTCGCCTCGCGCGGCTGGATCGCCCTCGGCGGCGGAGCGGTCCTGCCGGTCCTGATCCTCGCGGCCTGGCAGCTCACCACCGCGCTCGGCGTGTTCACGATGGCCCAACTGCCCTCCCCCGCGATGGTCTGGCAGGCCGGCGTCGACCTGTTCGCGAGCGGGCTGCTCGGCCAGTACGCGGCGATCTCCACCCAGCGGGTGCTCATCGGTTTCGCCGTCGGCGCCGCCCTGGGCATCGCCCTGGGCGCCCTGGTCGGCCTGTCCCGGGCCGCCGACGTACTGTTCGCCCCTACCCTCGGCGCCATCCGGGCGGTGCCGTCGCTCGCCTGGGTTCCCCTGCTCATCCTCTGGCTGAAGATCGGCGAGGAGTCCAAGCTCACCCTGATCGCCATCGGCGCCTTCTTCCCCGTTTACACGACCGTGTCGGCGGCGCTGCGGCACGTCGACCGTCAGCTCGTGGAGGCGGGCCGCGCGTTCGGCCTGCGCGGGGCGCGCCTGTTCACGGCCGTGCAGCTGCCCGCGGTGATCCCCGCCGTGGTTTCCGGGCTGCGGCTGGCTCTGGCCCAGGCCTGGCTGTTCCTCGTGGCCGCCGAGCTGATCGCCTCCTCGATGGGACTGGGCTTCCTGCTGATCGACTCCCAGAACAACGGCCGCATCGACCGCATCCTGCTCGCCATCATCCTGCTCGCCATCCTCGGCAAGCTGACGGATGCCGCCGTTGGCCTCTTCGAGCGCTGGGCGAACCGCAAATGGGGCTGACGCCGATGCCGGCCCCGCTCGATCCGGCGAGCGCCACCATCCGTAATCTCCTGACCGAAACCCGGCGCTACCCGGCCCCGGCCGCCTTCGCGGCGCAGGCCAACGTCGACGCCACCTGGTGGGACCGGGCCGCCGCCGATCCGATCGCGTTCTGGGCCGAGCAGGCCAACCGCCTCGACTGGGCCGAGCCGTGGCACACCGACCACACCTGGCAGCCCGCCAGGGCGGACGCCAACGGCGTGCTCTCCATTCCCCGCGCCGAGTGGTTCGCGGGCGGCAAGCTCAACGTGGCCGTCAACTGCGTCGACCGGCACGTGGCCGCCGGCAAGGGCGACAAGGTCGCCTTCTACTTCGAGGGAGAGCCCGGCGACCGCCGAACGATCACCTATGCCGAACTCGAACGCGCGGTGAACCGCGCCGCCAACACGCTTACCGACCTCGGCATCGTGCCAGGCGACCGGGTCGTGCTCTACCTGCCGGTGATCCTCGAAACCATCATCATCACCCTCGCCATCGCGCGCCTCGGCGCCGTGCACTCGCTCGTCTTCGGCGGCTTCTCCGCCGAGGCGCTACGGTTCCGGGTCGAGGACACCGGCGCGAAGCTGCTCGTGACCACCGACGGCCAGTTCCGCCGGGGTCAGGCCGTGCCGGTCAAGGCCGCGGCCGACGAGGCCGTCGCGGGCGTGGACTCGATCGAGCACGTGCTCGTGGTGCGCCGCACCGGCGACCTGACCCCCGACATCCCCTTCACGCCGGGCCGGGATGTCTGGTGGCACGACAGCGTCGACCTCGCCTCCCCCGTGCACGAACCCGCGTACTTCGACGCGGAGACCCCGCTGTTCATCATCTACACCTCGGGCACGACGGGTACTCCGAAGGGGCTCGTGCACACCAGCGGCGGGTACCTCACGCACACCTCCTGGAGCCACTGGGCCGTCTTCGACGTCAAGGACGACGACGTGCACTGGTGCACGGCCGACCTGGCCTGGGTTACCGCTCACAGCTATGTGCACTACGGGCCGCTCTCCAACGGCACCACCTCGGTGATCTACGAGGGAACGCCGAACACCCCGCATCCGGGCCGGCACCTCGAGATCATCGAGCGCTACGGGGTGACCACCTATTACACGGCGCCAACACTCATCCGCACGTTGATGACGTGGTTCCCGGAGGGGCTGCCGAGCGAGTTCGACCTGTCCAGCATCCGTCTGCTCGGGTCGGTCGGCGAGGCCATCAACCCGGAGGCCTGGGTGTGGTTCCGCGAGAACATCGGCGCCGGCAGCGCCCCCATCGTGGACACCTGGTGGCAGTCTGAGACCGGCGCCGCCGTGATGGCGCCGCTACCGGGCGTCAGCACGCTCAAGCCCGGTTCGGCCCTGCGCGCCCTGCCGGGCCTGACGACCCACGTCGTCGACGACCACGGCCGGCCGGTGCCGTTCGGCTCCGGCGGCTACCTCGTGATCGAGGGCACCTGGCCAGGCATGGCCCGCACCGTCTGGGGCGACCCCGAGCGCTACCGCGACTCCTACTGGGCCCGGTTCGCGAAGCAGGGCTTCTTCTTCTCCGGCGACGGCGCGAAATACGACGACGACGGCGACATCTGGCTCCTCGGCCGCGTCGACGACGTCATCAACGTGTCCGGGCACCGCTTGTCGACGATCGAGATAGAGTCGGCGCTCGTCGCACATCCGCTGGTCGGCGAGGCCGGCGTCGTCGGCGTGACGGATGCGAGAACAGGCGAGGCCATCGCGGCCTTCGTGATCCCGGCCGCGGCACCGCGCCCCACCAGCGGTTCCGGCGAGCGCGGCAACCTGGGCGACCCCGCGGTCTGGCTGGTCGCCCGGGGCACCCTCGAGCCGCTGCTGCGCGCGCACGTCACACAGGCCATCGGGGTCGTCGCCCGGCCGCAGGAGGTGTTCGTTGTGCCTGACCTGCCCAAGACCCGCTCGGGCAAGATCATGCGCCGCCTCCTCGGCGATATCGTGGCCGGTCGTGCGCTCGGCGACGTGACTGCGCTCCAGGACGACTCGGTTCCGGGCCGCATCGCCGTGATCGTGGCGGCCGCGCGGCAGCGCTGAGCGCACGGTTCCAGCACCTACCCAGCGACGGGTGGAATCGTAGGGACCAACGCCCCAGACCACCCGAGCCAGAGGAGCACACCATGGGATTCTTCGACCGCCTCTTCGGAACCGAGCCCCAGCAGCCGGAACAGCAGCGACGCGCGGCCGCACCGCAGCGCACCGACGACGAGATCGCCGTCGATCGCTATCAGTACCTACTGCGCACGGCACCGCCCGAGACGATCGAGCAGGTGCACGCGGAGGCCTTCAGCAAACTGAACGATGAGCAACGCGACCTGCTGTTCCGCCAGCTGAGCGAGAACGCCAACGCCAGCGAGCGCCCGGCGAACGCCGAACCGGCAACACTGGCCCAGGCGGCCACCCGGGCGGAGCTGCGCCAGCCCGGCACCCTCACCCGCGCCTTCGGCAACCAAGGCCAGGGCGGGCCGAGCTTCGGCAGCATGGTCGGCAGCTCCCTGCTCGGCACCGTGGCGGGCTATGTCATCGCGTCGACGCTGATGAGCGCCTTCCTGCCCATGGACTCCGGCGGCGCGGATGCCTCGGGCGCCGACTCCGGTTCCGGCGACTCCGGCGGCGATTCCGGCGGCGACGCGGGTTCCGGCGGCGACTCCGGCGGCGGCGATTTCGGCGGCGGCGATTTCGGCTTCTGAGCCCACCCCCTCCCGCGAGAGTCGCTCCCGCTCAACCCGGCCACTCCCCGCCGGGCGGTGGTCACTGCGGGGCTGTAGCCTGAGGATTCGCGGCGGAAGATCCGCGACGGCTGAGGCATCCGCCGGCTGAGACTCGAACAGGGCTGGTCACCGTGCGTGAAACGGGGGTGTTAATCGTGCTGCGGCACGGCCAGAGCACCGCGAACGCCGCCGGGCTGTTCACGGGCGTTCTGGATGCGCCGCTGTCGGATCAGGGGATCCGCGAGGCCCACACGGCCACCGTCCTCCTCAACCTCGCGCTGCCGGGCGAACGGCCACCGACCACCGGCACCGGCTCTCCGGCCATGACCACGGCACCGGCACCCGCACCCGCTGCAGCACCTGTCACCCTGTTCACCTCGACGCTGACGCGCGCCCGGCAGACCGCCGCGATAGTCGCCGCCGGTCTGGCCCGCCCGCCGGTCGGCTGCGACGCCGACTGGCGACTGAACGAACGCAATTACGGCGCGCTGACCGGCCGTTCCAAAGACGATGTGCGCGCCGAGTTCGGCGAGGAACAGTTCGTGGCCTGGCGCCGCTCGGTCGCCGAGGCCCCGCCCGCCATGGGCGACCTGCTCTACGACGAGTTCGCCGGCACCGCCCTGTTCCGCGCGCTGCCGGCGGCCGCACTGAACCGCACCGAGGCGCTCAGCGACGTCATCACCCGAGTGGATGCCTTCCTCACCGAGCGCGTCGACCCGCTTCTCGCCTGCGGCGAGACCGTGCTCGTGGTGGCCCACGGCAACTCCCTGCGGGCTCTGTGCGCGGTGATCGACGGCCTGTCCGACGGGCAGATCCGCGACCTGAACCTGCCCACCGGACAGCCGTTGGTCTACCGTTTCAACGCCCGGGGGCGTCCCGTGCCGTTCGGCGGCCGCTACCTCGACTCCGTCACCGCGCTGGCGGCCGCCCTCACCCTCGCGAATGAGGGCGGTACCTGACGATCTCGAGCGTGTGATCTCGGGCGTGTGATCTCGAGCCGTTCGTGACGTTCCGGCTCCCGTCGCCTAGCTTGTCTGCGCCCCGCGGGCCGCCCCGGCCGACAGCCCGAGGGCGAGGATACGGCACACCGTGGCGGCGGCCCGTTCGAGGTTCGCCGGGCCATCCGTCAGTGCCTGCGGGAGGTCGCTGACCTCCTGAACGATCGGCACCAGCGCGGCGAAGCCCTGGTCATAGAGCACCTCGGACCCGGGTCCTACCCGGCCCGCGAACGCGATCACGGGCACACCGTTGCGCGCGGCAGCCTCGGCCACGCCGAGCGGGGTCTTGCCGTGCAGGGTCTGCCCGTCGATGCTGCCCTCGCCGGTGAAAACGAAGTCGGCCCCGCTCAGGCGACGCTCGAGGAGGGCGGCCTCCATCACCACCTCGACGCCCCGCCGCATGCGGGAGTCGAAGCAGGCGAGGAAGGCCGCGCCGAGCCCGCCGGCCGCGCCGGCGCCGGGCAGCTCCGCCACGGAACGCCCGGAATCCGCGGTCAGCACCCGCGCGAAGACCGTGAGGGCCTCCTCGAGGTCCCGCACGGCCTGCGGATCGGCGCCTTTCTGCGGGCCGAAGACGGCGGTGGCGCCGCCCGGACCGAGCAGCGGATTGGCGACATCGCTCGCGATCTCGAACGACGCGGACCGCGCCCGCGGGTCGAGTCCTTCCAGGTCGATCCGGCAGAGCCGCGCAAGCGCCGCTCCCCCGCAGTTCAGGTCACGTTCGGCGGAATCGAACAGACGAGCGCCGAGGGCGTGAAGCATGCCAGCCCCTCCGTCGTTGGTCACCGAGCCGCCCAGCCCGATCACGAACCGGCTCGCACCGCGGTCCAGCGCGTCGGTGATGAGCTGCCCGACGCCGTACGTGCTGGCGGTGCGCGCGTCCCGGTCGGCTGCGGCGACGAGATGGATGCCGGCCGACGCCGCAACCTCGATGATCGCCAGCTGCTCGGCGGCCACATAGCCGTAGGCGGCCAGTACCGGGCGTCCGCGGGCATCCTGAACCTCGGTCTCCACGATCTCGCCGCCACAGGCGGCAACCATCGCGTTCACGGTGCCCTCGCCGCCGTCGGCCATCGGCACCCGCACGCACTCGGCGCCGGGGAAGACGGAACGGATGCCGCGCTCCAGGGCCGTGGCGGCCTCTGCGGCCGACATGGATTCCTTGAACGAGTCGGGGGCCAGAACGAACTTCATGGTGTTGATCTTCCCGGTCCCGGGCACCAGCTGCAACTGCAGGGCGCAGGACGCAGCATCCGCAACCCCCGCGTAGGCTCGAAACCATGCGATTCGGACTCTTCATACCTCAGGGCTGGCGCCACGACCTGGTCGACATCGATCCCGTCGAACAGTGGGCGACCATGAGCGGCCTCGCCGCGCACGCCGACGCGGGCGAGTGGGAGTCGATCTGGGTGTACGACCACTTCCACACCGTGCCGGTGCCGAGCGAGGAGGCCACCCACGAAGCCTGGACGCTGATGAGCGCGTTCGCCGCCACCACGACACGGGTGCGCCTCGGCCAGATGTGCACCTGCATCAGCTACCGCAACCCGGCCTACCTCGCGAAGGTCGCCTCGACCATCGACATCATCTCCGGCGGACGCGTCGAAATGGGCATCGGCGCCGGCTGGTACGAGCACGAATGGCGCGCTTACGGCTATGGCTTCCCGCGCGCCGGCGAGCGCCTCGCACGCCTCGACGAGGGCGTGCAGATCATGCGCCAGGCCTGGGCCACCGGAAAGGCCACCCTCGACGGACAGCATTACCAGGTGGACGGCGCCATCGTGCGGCCGCTACCACTGCAGGACGGAGGCATCCCGGTCTGGATCGCCGGCGGCGGCGAGAAGGTCACCCTCAAGATCGCGGCGAAGTACGCGAACTACACGAACTTCGACGGCTCCCCCGAGGGCTTCTCGCACAAGAGCGAGTTGCTCGAGGCGCACTGCATGGCGGAAGGCACCGATTTCGGCGCGATCACCCGCTCGGCGAACTACAACACCGTGATCGCGGCGACGGACGCCGAGGTCGCCGACCGTCTCGACGCCATCGAGGCCCGGGTCACCCCCTACCTCGGTTCGGAGGGCGCGGCGGCATTCATGGCCGAGTACCGCAGCGGCGAGGCGCAGGGCGTCGGCACACCGGAACAGGTCGTCGAGCGCCTGAACGGCATGAAGGCACGCGGCCTCGGCTACGCCATCCATTACTTCCCGGAGGCCGCCTACGACCGCTCGGGTCTGGAACTCTTCGAACGCGAGGTCATGCCCGCGTTGCGTTGATCGGGCCGCACCCCGCGCTCTCCCGCCGGCCCCGGCACGCCCACCCCACCCCACCCCACCCGCGCAAAGATGGAACCCATGACCAGCACGAACACGGCGACCGCGCCCGCCCGCATCACCTGGGCGGAGGCCGGGCGGACCCGGTCGGCCCTCTGGCACTCGGAGAGCGGTTGGGCGCCGCCGGAACGCGTCGTCATCGCCGACGACACAATGACCGCGGATGCCTCCTACCGCCACGCGAAGGCTGGCACCGGCATGCTCTGGCGCGGCGATTTCCTGGGTGCCCGCCAGTTGCTCAGCGCCCTCGCCCGCCGCATCGACCACGGCCGGCACGCGCCCGCCACCGACCTGGCCGCCGCTTTCCGGCACTACCGCTCCGAGGCGCTGCGCCGCTCCCGGCTGCTCGGCCTGGTGCTCGTGCCGCTCGACGCCGACTACACCGTTCCGCTCCGCCGCGCGCCCGACGTGCGCCAGGCCTGCACCGAGACCTACGGCCCGGCGACGGATGCCTCGGTCACCGCTCTGCGCGAGCTCCTCGGCGTCATCGGGGCGCACGAGTGGCGCACGACCGGGGTCGACGTGCCCGCGCTCGGCGCCCGCATCCACCCGCACTACGGGGTGTTCTCGCCCGTGCGCGGCGAATACCTCGACCTGGTGAACACGGCCCCGCTGCCGGCAGCCTGGGCCGGAGGTTCTGCGGCTGAGGCCGGCTCGATCGCCGGGGCCGCCACCGCGTTCGACATCGGCACGGGCACCGGGGTGCTCGCTGCGGTGCTGGCGCGACGCGGCATCCGTCACGTGGTCGGCACCGACCAGGAGCCACGGGCGCTGACCTGCGCGCGCGCGAACATCGGGCGGCTCGGGCTGGCCGGTGCGGTCGAGATCATCAAGGCCGATCTGTTCCCCGCCGGCCGCGCCGACCTCGTGGTCTGCAACCCGCCGTGGATTCCCGCGTCCGCCGTCACCGCCACCGACTTCGCCGTCTACGACCCCGACAGCCGGATGTTGCGGGGCTTCCTGGCCGGGCTGGCCGACCACCTCCAGTCGGCCGGGGAGGGCTGGCTCGTGCTCTCCGACATCGCCGAGCACCTCGGGTTGCGCTCCCGCGGCGAACTCCTCGACCTGATCGAGGACGCGGGCCTCGAGGTCGTCGCCCGCCTGGACGCCAAACCCGTGCACGGCCGCGCCGCCGACGCGTCCGATCCCCTGCACGCCGCCCGGTCGAAGGAAGTGACGTCGCTCTGGCGGTTGCGGGCCGTCTCTCCGCCGGCCCAGTCGACTAACGATGCCCCCGACGCGCCCGACGCCGTTCGGTGAACCGTCAGGTTTAAGGGGTGCGCGGCGGCGCCCACCCCTCGAACGTGTCGTTTCGAGCGCTACTTGAGGTTCGGCGTGCCGCCCTTGTTCGCGGCGAGGCGCCAGCGGGACCAGGGCCAGATGCCGTCCATCTCCACCTCAAGCGAGAAGCTCAGCAGCACCCGGATCACCACGATCGCGCCGAGCACCAGCACGCTCTGCGGGGTCGGATCCACCAGAATCGTGCGGATGATATCGGCGATGATCAGCACTTCGAGCCCGAGCAGGATGGCCCGGCCCAGATTGCGGCGCAACTTCTCATAGGCCCGCTGCCGGGTGTCGGCCCGCAGCGCGGTCGGCACCGCAGTGATCATCGCGGCCGCGCCGCCGAGCACCATGATGGCTGCACCGGCCGCCTCGACGATCCGCACGACCGCCGAGATCACCTCGTCAAAGTTCATCGGCGGCGCTCCTCGCTGCATGGTCGCTGCATGGTCGCCTCGACGATAGCGCAGGCCACCCCCGCGGTCGAGCCATCCGGTGGTCGAGCCATCCGGTGGTCGAGCCTGTCGAGACCCGGCCAGCCGGTGCTCGTGCACCGCCCTCTCGCGCCGCTGAGACCGAAAGCGCCGTGTGCGCACACAATCGCCGCCGGAAGGGGGCGCTCGGCACAATGGGCGATTCTCGGAGAGTGACCGGAACAACGCGCACTTTCAACCGGAACGGGGGCTTTCGACGACCGGAGGGTCGGAACACGGCGATTCGTTGCGAGATATGGCAAGAAAACGCCCGCACCCTCCCGCTACTCTGGACCGTGGCGCCAAATGGCACCACCGGCACCACCCAGCACCACCACGAACGACCCCGCCGCGACCGCGGCACTCACGAAGAACGGAGGTTCCCATGTCGAATTACGTTGCGCACGATGCACTGGTCGGTGAGCCCGAGGTTCTCGAGGATGCCGTCACCGCCGCCAACCCGGCCACATGCCCGGCCTGGCTCCGGCTCAAGTCCGCGGCCACCTCGCTTCAGGCCAGCCAGGCGCAGGACGGCTCCATCCCCGTCGCCGCCGACCACGCGGATGCCGCGGCGCACGTCGGCGTGATCGCCGTCGCCATCGACGAGCTCGCCCCGCTGTTCCCGCACGACGCCGCCTACCTCGCGGCCGTGACCCGGGACTTCACCCGCTGGAGCACCGAGGGCTTCGGCGTGCCGGACTTCTTCGACTCCCTGATGGCGTTCCAGCCGCAGCAGCAGCGGGCCGACGGCATCCGTCACCTGGTCGTGTTCCCGATGTACACGCAGAACGGCAGCGCGAACCGCTTTGTCGAGGCCGTGCTGATCGAGGTGATCTGGCCGGAATTCATCGACGAGCTCGAGCAGGAGTACACGAACGAGCTGTTCATGCCGATCCGTTTCCTCGATTTCACGCCCGGCTACGACACCAACTCGGCCGTTTTATTCCCCGAGACCGTCGCCATGCGCCAGATCCCCTCCTTCACCTGGGGTGCGATCTTCGCCGACCGCGAAGCTGCCCGGTTCCGCCGGGTCGTGCGCGCGGCCGCCGAGATCACGCGTCTCGAACTGCCTGCCGATGCGGCGGCGCTGCTCGACGACCAGCACCTGACCGAGGAAACCTTCGTCATGTGGGACCTCATCCACGACCGCACGCACATGCGCGGCGACCTTCCGTTCGACCCGTTCATGATCAAGCAGCGAATGCCGTTCTTCCTCTACTCCCTGGAGGAACTGCGCTGCGACCTGACCGCGTTCCGCGAATCGGTCACGATCGAACGCGACGAGAACGCCAGCCCGGAAGCGCGCCGGCACGCGAAACTCGTGCAGTACGCCGTGATCTTCGACCGGATCTTCCGATTCTCGATCAGCGGCACCCGGGTGCGGAACTACGACGGGCTGGGCGGGCAGTTGCTCTTCGCGTGGATGCACCAGCACCACGTGCTGCACTGGACCGACACCCGGCTCACCTTCGACTGGGAAGCCGTGCCCGACGTGGTCATCGCGCTGGGCAAGCGAATCGACGACCTCTACTGGGCGTCGATCGACCGGCCGAAGAAGGCCCACTGGCTGGCCGCCTACGACATGATCGCGGAGACGCTCACGCCGAACCCGGCGTCGCAGTGGGCTCGCGGCCTGCCGCTGGACGTGCTTGCCGGCGCACCGAAGGGCTACACCGACCTCGTTCTGGACGACGAGTTCCCGCTGTCGATGTTCTTCGAGGCGCTCGACAAGAAGATGAAGCCCGTGATCGAGTCGACGGCCGGGCTCACCGGGCGTGACTGATACCGCAGGCAGGGCCGTCGCTGGTCGCACCGTGCTCATCGCCGGTGCGACCAGCGCGGCCGGCCGCGCCGTGGCCACCGCGCTGACGGATGCCGGCGCGCACGTGATCGCGGTCGGCACCAACGCCGAGCGCCTGCACGGCTTCCGCGCCGAGGTTCCCGGTGCCGCAACCTATGTCTGCGACCTCGGCGACTTCGCCCAGGTCACGGCCCTGGCCGACGCCGTGCACGGCGAGCACGGTCCGATCGACGGCCTGATCCACATGGTCGGCGGCTGGCGCGGCGGCGGCGGGCTGGCCGGCCAGTCCGACGGGGACTGGGATTTCCTGCACGCGCACGTCGTCGCCACGCTGCGCAACACCACCCGCGCGTTCAACGACGACCTGCTGGCCTCGCCGGCCGGGCGCCTGGCGATCGTGTCGTCGGTGTCGGTCGACAAGCCGGCCCCGGGCGGCGCGAACTACGCCGCCGCGAAGGCCGCCGCCGAAACCTGGACCCGCGCGGTCGGCCAGGGCTTCGCGAAAGCAGGCACGGATGCCGCGGCGGTCATCTTCGTCGTGCGTGCCCTCGCCGGGCTGGAAACCGAACTTGCGACCGCGGTGGTCGGCCTGTGGGACGCGTCGGCGGCATCCGTCAACACTTCTCGCGTGCTTTTGGCCCCCTGAACCCGACGGCGGCACCCCGCGGCGCGCTAGCGTGGAACCAGGCTACAGAGGGGTGGGCATGCTCGACATCAGGACCATAAACAAGCGTTATGGCACCCGGCAGGTGCTGACCGACGTGAGTTTCGGCGTCGAGAGCGGACGCCTTACCGGCTTCGTCGGCGCGAACGGCGCCGGCAAGACAACCACCATGCGGATCATCCTGGGGGTGCTGTCGGCCGACTCCGGCACCGTGCTGCAAGACGGCGTTCCGCTGACCAGCGACGACCGCCGCCGCTTCGGCTACATGCCGGAGGAGCGCGGCCTCTACCCGAAGATGAAGGTGGGCGAGCATCTCGTCTACCTGGCCCGCCTGCACGGGTTGGGCCCGGCATCCGCCCGCCGCAACACCGCCGAGTTGCTCGACCGGCTCGGCCTCGGCGAGCGGGCCGGTGACCTGGTGCAGTCTCTCTCGCTCGGCAACCAGCAGCGCGCCCAGATCGCGGCCGCGCTCGTGCACGACCCGGAGTTCCTCGTGCTCGACGAACCGTTCTCCGGCCTTGACCCGCTCGCGGTGGAAGTGGTCATGAGCGTGCTTTCCGGCTTCGCCGCCCAGGGCGCGCCGGTGCTGTTCTCCTCGCACCAGCTCGACATCGTCGAGCGCCTCTGCGACGACGTCGTCATCATCGCCGACGGCGAGATCCGGGCCAACGGCCCCCGAGAGCGGCTGCGCGAGCAGCACAGCAGCCCCCGGTTCGAATTGCGCACCGCGGCCGACGCTGAGTGGATCCACGCCGTGCCCGGCATCTCCGTGCTCGACCTCTCCGGGGGTGTCGCCGTGTTCGAAGCCGAAACGGATGCCGCCAGCCAGTCCGTTCTGCGCCAGGCCCTCACCCGGGCCCCGGTGACACAGTTCAGCCAGCAGCGGCCCAGCCTCGCCACCATCTTCAAGGAGATCGTGCAGTGAGCACCATCTGGAACGACCGCGCCGGCACGCCACACATCGGACGCCCGCAGGTTCGCCCCCGGTATCCGGCGCCGAGCTTCGCCCGGAGTGTGTGGCTTGTCGCGACCCGCGAGATCATGGCCCGGCTGCGCAGCAAGGCCTTCCTGATCTCGACCGGCATCCTGCTGCTCATCTCGATCGGTTCCGTCGTCGCCGGCAGCATTGCGAGTCAGAACCTGACCATGCCGAAGGTGGCCGTCGTGGGGTCCGCCGCTCAGGTCGTCGAGCAGACCGAGTCGTTCACGATGGTGAAGGCCGATGACGTCGGCGCTGCCGAGTCCCTGGTGCGGGACGGCACCGTCTCCGCGGCGGTCGTTCCGTCCACCCGGGCGGATGCCCTGCTCGGCGTGCGCGTCATCGCCCTCGACTCCCCGCCGGTGGGTGTGCTCGCGGCCCTGAGCGTCACCCCCACGGTGAGCCTGCTCGAGCCGACATCGCGGCAGAGCGGTGGCCTGGTCTACCTCGTCTCCCTGGGCTTCGGGCTGGTCTTCTTCATGTCGGCGATCACGTTCGGCTCGACCATCGCGCAGAGCGTCGTCGAGGAGAAGCAGACCCGGGTCGTCGAGATCCTGATGACCACCATCCCGGTGCGCGCCCTGCTCGGCGGCAAGGTGGTGGGCAATAGCATCATGGCCTTCGGGCAGATCGTGGCGATCGGCCTGCTGGTGGCGATCGGCATGGCCACGACCGGCCAGTTCGGGTTGCTGGGCACCGTGGGGCCGTCGATCGTCTGGTTCGCCGTGTTCTTCGCGTTCGGCTTCGTCATGCTTGCGGCGCTGTTCGCCGCGACCGCGTCGATGGTCTCCCGCCAGGAAGACGTGGGCTCGGCCACCTCGCCCGTGCTGTTCCTCGTGATGATTCCCTATTTCCTGGTGATCTTCTTCAACGACAACCCCACCGTGCTCGCCGTCATGTCCTACATCCCGTTCTCGGCCCCGGTCGGCATGCCGATGCGCATCTTCCTCGGCACGGCCGCCTGGTGGGAGCCGCTGCTCTCGCTGGCCATCCTGCTCGCCTCGACGGCCGTGGTCATCCTGCTGGGCTCCCGCATCTACTCGAACTCCCTGCTGCGGATGGGCGCCCGCGTTACGTTTCGCCAGGCCCTGCGCGGCTGACCTGCCGCCCCGCCAGCCCGATCCCGGCCCCGAACCCGAACCCGGCCCCGAACCAATTCGACGGTGATTTTGCTCCCACGGGCCGGTTTCGGCCCGAAATCACCGTTTCAACGCAAAATCTCCGTCGAATTCGCACACCGAGCGCACAGAAGCGGAGCAGACGGATGCGCGAAGATGGAGGGGTGACTCAACTCCATGACCTTTCTTCGCGCGGGTTCGCCTCCGACAACTACTCCGGGGTGCACCCCGAGATTCTCGAGGCGATCGTCGCCGCAAACGGCGCGCACCAGATCGCCTACGGCGAAGACGTCTACACTGCCCGGCTGCAGCAGGTCTTCACCGAACACTTCGGCGCGGGCGTCGAAGCCTTCCCGGTCTTCAACGGCACCGGCGCCAATGTGATCGGCCTGCAGTCGATGCTGCCGCGCTGGGGCGCCGTGATCTGCGCATCCACCGCTCATATCAACACGGATGAGGCGGGCGCCCCCGAAAAGGTGGCCGGCATCAAGCTCCTCACCGTCGACACCCTCGACGGCAAACTCACCCCCGCACTGATCGACCAGCAGGCCTGGGGCTGGGGCGACGAACACCGCGCCCAACCGCTCGTGGTGTCGATCACCCAGACCACCGAGCTCGGCACCGCGTACACGGTCGACGAGGTGCGGGCCATCGCCGACCACGCACACGCCCACGGCATGAAGCTGCACATGGACGGCGCCCGCCTGTCCAACGCCGCCACCTCGCTGGGCCTGCCGTTCCGCACCTTCACCCGTGACGCCGGCGTCGACGTGCTCAGCTTCGGCGGCACCAAGAACGGCATGATGTACGGCGAGTGCGTCGTGGTCCTGAACCCTGAGGCATCCGCGGGCCTGCTCTACCTGCGCAAACTGAACATGCAGCTGGCCTCGAAGATGCGCTTCATCTCGGCCCAGCTGATCGCGCTGCTCGGCGGCGACCTCTGGCAGCGAAACGCCGGCCACGCCAACGCCATGGCCACACGGATGCGCCACGCCCTCGAGACCGGTATCGCCGCCGGCGAGATCGAGGGCTTGTCCTTCACCCAGAACACCCAGGCCAACGCGATCTTCGCGATCCTGCCCCCCGGCGTGGCCGATCGCCTGCGCGGGCACTTCCGGTTCTACGATTGGGACCCCGCGACCAACGAGGTGCGCTGGATGTGCGGCTTCGACACCGAGGAGGCCGACATCGACGCATTCGTCGCGGCCCTGATCAGAGAACTGGCCGCCCGATGAACGTCTTCGAGAATAAACCCTGGCTCGGCTCCTACGCCCCCGGCGTTCCGAGTACCATCCAGGAACCGACCGACACGCTCTCCGACATGATCGAGACCTCGGCGCGCCGGTTCGGCCCCAGCGTGGCCCTCGACTTCTTCGGCGCCACCACCACCTACGCCGAGCTCGGCGAGCAGATCTCTCGGGCCGCAAACGGCCTCCTGCGCCTCGGCGTCAAACCCGGCGACCGGGTGGCCCTTGTGCTGCCGAACTGCCCTCAGCACGTGGTGGCTTTCTACGCCGTGCTACGCCTGGGCGCGATCGTCGTCGAGCACAACCCGCTCTACACCGAACGCGAACTCCGACACCAGTTCGAAGACCACGGCGCCCGCGTCGCCATCGTCTGGGACAAGATCTACCAGACCGTCACCGATTTCCCCGCCGACCTGGGCCTGCGCACCGTGATCGCGGTGAACCTGACGGAAGCGATGCCGCTCGCCAAGCGGCTCCTGCTCAAGCTGCCGATCGCTAAAGCCCGCGAGTCGCGAGACGCCCTGACCTCGGGCCCGCTGGGCAAGGATGCCTTCACCTGGTCCGGCATCGTCGGCTCACGCAAGCTGCGCCCCGGCCACCCGCGCCCGAAGGTCACCGACACCGCCGCGCTCCAATACACCAGCGGCACCACCGGCACCCCGAAGGGTGCCATCCTCAGCCACTTCAACCTGCGCTCGAACGCCCTGCAGGGCGAGGCCTGGGTGCAGGGGCTGCGCCTTGGCGAGGAGGTCTTCTACGCGGTCCTGCCCATGTTCCACGCCTACGGCTTGACCCTCTGTCTGACGTTCGCGATGGCCACCGGCGCCCGGCTCGTGCTGTTCCCCAAGTTCGACGAGGGACTGCTGCTCGATGCGGCCCGGCGCACCCCACCCACATTCATGCCGGCCGTCCCGCCGATCTACGACCGGCTCGTTATGGCGGCGACGGCGAAGAATGTAAGCCTGCGCAGCATCCGTTACGCCATCTCGGGCGCGATGAGCCTGCCGGTGTCGATCGTGGAACGCTGGGAGGCCGCCACCGGCGGGCTGTTGGTCGAGGGCTACGGCATGACCGAGGCCTCGCCGATCGCCGTCGGCAACCCGATGGGCCCGAGCCGGCGCCCCGGCACGGTGGGCGTGCCGTTCCCGAGCACCGAGATCCGCGTGGTGGACCCGGACGACCCGACCGTGAACCGCGGGATCGAAGAGGAAGGTGAGCTACTCATCCGTGGCCCACAGGTCTCTTCCGGCTACTGGGACCAGCCGACCGAGACCGCCAAGACGCTTCTCGACGGAGGCTGGCTGCGCACCGGCGACATCGTCCGCGTCTCCTCCGACGGCTTCGTCACGGTCGTCGACCGTATCAAGGAACTCATCATCACCGGCGGCTTCAATGTGGCGCCCTCCGAGGTCGAGGCCGCTCTTTTGTCGCATCCGGATGTCGCCGATGCCGCCGTCGTCGGGCTGCCGAGCGCGAACGGCGGCGAAGACGTCGCCGCCGCCGTCGTGTTGGCGGCGGGGGCCACCCTCGACGTCGACGCCATCCGCACGTATTGCCGCACCCGGCTCTCCGCCTACAAGGTGCCCCGCACCGTCGTGGAGGTCGACGAGCTGCCCCGGTCGCTGATCGGCAAGGTGCTGCGCCGCGAGGTGCGAGCCGGCTTGATCAAGGAGTAGCCGCGAGAGCGGGTAGAGCGTCGGTTTCGACGCCGCATTCCGACGCTTACCCGCTCGTGAGATGCTTTGGCGATGCGTATACCGCAGCGGCAGGTCGTAGCGGAATAGTGTGCCTCCGCCCGCGTTGGAGTGGATGGGTCAGCGTTGCCCCGCCATCCCAGCCAGACTCCGGAGAAAGATGGGCCTATGAACCTCATCACCAACACCCTCAGCCGCGCCGCCCGCACGGCGTCGCCCCTCCTCCCCGTGCTCGCCGGGCGCTGGAGCCCCCGCGGCTTCTACCCGACGGCCCTCGTCGACGAAGCCACTCTGACCACCGTGCTCGAGGCCGCCCGTTGGGCTCCCTCGGCCAGCAATATGCAGCCGGCCCGCTTCATCGTCGCCCGCCGAGGCTCGAACAGCTTCGCGAAGATCCATGAGACGCTGATGGGCTTCAACAAGGCGTGGGCGGATGCCGCCTCCGTGCTGATCGTCAACGTCGCCACCCTGCCGATCGACGTGACCCGCGAGAACCCGTGGGCCCGCTACGACCTGGGTCAGGCCGTCGCCCATCTGACGATCCAAGCCCGGCACGAGGGACTGCACACCCACCAGCTCGGCGGCTTCGACGGCACCGCCCTCGCCCTGGCCTTCGGGCTCGCCGAGGACCAGGCCACCGTTTCCATCACCGCCCTCGGCGTGCTCGGCGACGTCTCCCTGCTCTCCCCCGAGCTGCTCGAACGCGAGTCCGCCCCGCGCACCCGCAAGCCTCTCGTCGAGCTTCTCCTGGTCAACGACTGGTCAACGACTGGTCAACGACTGGTCAACAACCAGCAGCAAGAGCCCGCCGCGACACAGTAACTCCACAGCCCCGTCAGGTAAAAACAGACCTCGACTATTTTTCCCGGCAACGCGCCCGGCTGCTCCCAGCAGTGAACACCGGTGGAGACCACGATGACCGAACACACCCCTAATCACTTTGATGTCGTCGTCATCGGCGCGGGGCCGGCGGGAACGGCCGCGGCGCTCCGTGCCGCCGAACTGGGAGCCCGGGTCGCCGTGGCGGAGGCCGACCAGCTCGGCGGGACCTGCGTGAACACGGGGTGCGTGCCGACGAGGGTGCTCGCCAAGGCGGCGCGCCTGATGCGCGAGGTGCGCGCGGCAGATACCTATGGGATCGTAGTCAACGACCCCGGCATCGACTGGGCCACCATGGGAGACCGGGTGCAGTCGCGGGTGAACAAGGTGCGCTCGATCAAGAGCGAGGCCGAGAGGTTCGTGGCCGCCGGAGTCGAACTGGTTCTGGAAGGTCGGGCGCGATTCATCGACCCGCATTCCGTGGTCCTGGACACCGGCCGCATCCTCACCGCCGCCACGTTCCTGGTCTGCGTCGGCGGGCATTCTCGGCGACTCGCCGTGCCGGGGGCGCACTTGGCGACGGTCCCGGAAGACATTCTGAAGCTGCCGTCGCTGCCCCGACGGGTGGCCGTGATCGGCGCCGGAAACACCGGCGCCCAATTGGTCACGGTGTTCAGCTCCTTCGGCTCCGACGTGACCGTGCTCGATGTGGCACCGCGCATCCTGATGGCGTCGGATTCCGACATCTCCGCCACGGTCTCGGCGGCGTTCCGCGAGCAGGGCGTGGCCGTGCACACGGGCATTGAAGCGGTGACGGCGATCGAGCAGGACGCCGACGGAACCCTCACCCTGTCCTGGCGCGAAAAAGGAACGGAACAGTCTTCCGCCTTCGACGCCGTCATTATGTCCACCGGTTGGCCGGCGGATGTCGACGACCTCGGGCTCGACCGGGCTGGCATCACCATCGAACGTTCCGCCATCCCGGTGGACCAGTACTTCCGGAGTGTCGTCCCCCATATTTTCGCGGTCGGCGACGCGAACGGCCGGGACATGCTCGTACAGGCGGCCCAATTCGAGGGCGAGGCCGCGGCCGAGAACGCGGTGCTGGGCGCCAATCGCAGAACGCCGCACCACCTGCTCCCGGCCGGCGGTTTCACCGACCCCGACTACGCGGGCGTGGGCTTCACCGAGGAGGAGGCCAGGGCTCGCGACCCGCACTGCGTCGTCGCGACAGTGCCCTACGCCGAACTCGACCGCGCTGTGATCGACGGCCGGGAACCCGGCTTCCTCAAGCTGATCGCCGACCGGCGGCGGGAGCTGATCCTCGGCGCCCATGCCACCGGGGAGAACGCGGTCGAAGTGATCCAATCCGTGACGACGGCGATGGCCGCCGGCGTCGACGTCGCCACTCTGGCCCGGGTGCGCTTCGCCTACCCCACCTACAGTGCCGTCATCGGCCTCACGGCCCGTCGACTACTGCTGGAAGCACCGAAGCCGGCCGCGGTGATCCTGCCCGTCGCGGTGATCCTGCCAGTCGCGGTGATCGAGCCCGTCGAGATTCCCGTCCCGACACATGTGATCTCCGTGCCTACGGAAGCAGCATCACCTTGATGGCGCGGCGCTCGTCCATGGCGGCGTAGGCCTCGGCGACCTCGGCCAGCGGCAGCTGCAGGTCGAAAACGCGCCCGGGGTTGATAGCACCCGAGAGCACTTCCGGCAGCAACTCTTCGACGTAGCCGCGCACGGATGCGACGCCGCCGTTCAGGCCCACGTTCCGCCCGAACAGCGGGCGAACCTCGATCGGTCCGCCGGTGGGCACGCCCACGTAGCCGACCATTCCGCCGGGACGGGCCGACGCGATGGCCTGCTCCATCGACTCCTTGGTGCCGACGCACTCGAGCACGCAGTCCGCGCCGATGCCGTCGAACAGCTCACGGATGCGGGCCACGCCGGCCTCGCCGCGCTCCTCGACGATCTCGGTCGCGCCGAACTCGCGGGCCACGAGCTGCCGTTCGGGGTGACGCGACATGGCCACGATCCGGGAGGCCCCGAGCCGCTTGGCCGCGATGATGGCGCAGAGGCCGACCGCGCCGTCGCCGACGACGACGACCGTGCTGCCCGCGGTCACACCGGCGGAGACCGCGGCGTGGTGGCCGGTGCCCATGACGTCGGCGAGGGTCAGGAGACCGGGAACCTGGGCGTCGGTGGGCAGGGTCGGCGTCGCAACGAGCGACCCGTCGGCGTGCGGCACGCGCACTTTCTCGCCCTGGGCGCCGTCGGCGAAGCCGCCGAGCTGGTCGTCCGAGCCCCACCAGCCGCCGTTCAGGCAGGAGGTGCTGGTGCCGTTCTGGCAGTTGATGCAGGTGTTATCGCAGTCGTAGAACGGCGCGATGACGAAGTCGCCGACCTTGACCCGGCTGACGTCGGCGCCGATTTCCTCGACGATACCGACGAACTCGTGGCCGATTCGTTTCGGCTCCTCGGTGGGCTGGATGCCGCGGTAGGGCCAGAGATCTGAGCCGCAGACGCAGGCTGCGACGACGCGCACGATGGCGTCACCGCCGGTGGAGAGAATCGGATCGGATACTTTTTCGAGGCGGATGTCCCGTTCCCCGTAAATCACTGTTGCACGCATGCTTCGACCCTATGCCAGCCCCCTGACCGTCACCGGGGCAGGGGCCCGTTCCGTCGTATTCCCGCCGAATTCCGCTGGACGCGAAATCCGGCGACGGACAGAGCTACAGCAGCGCGTCGTCGTCGAGGTCGGCCGGGTCCACGACCAGCACCGGGGCGGATGCGACGCTGAGCGATTCCCCGTCCGGCGCCAGATCCACCCGCACCGTCTCGCCGTCCCGCACGGCGCCCGACAGGATCGCGGTCGCCAACCTGTCGTCGATCTCGGTCTGCATCAGCCGCCTCAGCGGGCGCGCACCGTAGATCGGGTCGTAGCCGCGTTCCGCCAGCCACGTGCGGGCATCCGGGGTCACGCCCAGCTCGAGCCGCCGCTCGATCAGCCGCTTCTCCAGCCGGTCGACGAGCAGCCCGACGATCTGGCCGAGGTCCGCCATCGACAGCGATTCGAACACGACGATGTCGTCGAGACGGTTGACGAACTCGGGCTTGAACGTCTTGCGCACGAGTGCCTGCACGGCCACCTCCTTCTCGTCCCGGCTGAGCACCGGGTCGATCAGGAACGCCGACCCGAGGTTCGAGGTCAGCACCAGGATCGTGTTGCGGAAGTCCACGGTGCGGCCCTGGCCATCCGTGAGCCGGCCGTCGTCGAGCACCTGCAGCAAGACATCGAAGACCTCCGGATGAGCCTTCTCAACCTCGTCGAACAAAATCACCGAATACGGGCGGCGGCGCACGGCCTCGGTCAGCTGCCCTCCCTGCTCGTAGCCGATATAGCCGGGAGGTGCCCCGACCAGACGGGACACGGAAAACTTTTCCCCGTACTCGCTCATGTCGATGCGCACCATCGCCTTTTCGTCGTCGAAGAGGAACTCGGCGAGCGCCTTCGCCAGCTCCGTCTTGCCCACGCCGGTCGGCCCGAGGAAGAGGAACGAACCGGTCGGCCGGTCCGGGTCGGAGATGCCGGCCCGGCTGCGGCGCACGGCGTCGGCGACCGCGCGCACGGCCTGCTTCTGCCCGACCAGGCGGTGCCCGAGCTCACCCTCGAGGTTCAGCAGCTTCTCCGTCTCGCCCTGCAGCAGCCGCCCTACCGGAATGCCGGTCCACATCGCGACCACGGCGGCGATGTCCTCCGCGGTGACCTGGTCACCGACCATCCGCGGCCCATCCTGCTCGGTCTGCTCCGCTTCGGCGAGTTCCCGTTCGATCACCGGGATGTCGCCGTACAGCAGCCTGGAAGCCTTCTCCAGGTTGCCCTCGCGCTCGGCCACCTCGGCCTGGCTGCGGGTGCTCACCAAGCGCTTCCTCAGATCGCCGATCCGGTTGAGCGAGGAACGCTCCTTGTCCCAGCGGTCCTGCAGTTCAGCAAGGGCCACCGTGTATTCGGCAAGGTCAGCACGCAACTTCCCCAGGCGAGCCTTAGAGGCGTCGTCCTTCTCTTTTTTCAGCGCGAGCTCTTCCAACTCCAGCCTCTGCACCCTGCGACGCAGTTCGTCGATTTCCACGGGAGCGGAGTCGATCTCCATCCGCAGCCGGCTGGCCGCCTCGTCGATCAGGTCGATGGCCTTGTCCGGCAGCTGGCGGGCGGTGATGTACCGGTTGGAGAGGGAGGCCGCGGCCACCAGCGCCGAGTCCGCGATCGACACCTTATGGTGGGCCTCGTAGCGCTCCTTGAGCCCGCGCAGGATGGCCACGGTGTCTTCCGCACTGGGCTCGTCGACCAGCACCGGTTGGAACCGGCGCTCGAGGGCGGCATCCTTCTCGATGAATTCGCGGTACTCGTTGAGAGTGGTCGCACCGATCAGGCGCAGCTCGCCGCGGGCGAGCATGGGCTTGAGCATGTTGGAGGCCGCCACGGACCCTTCGCCGCCGCCGGCACCCATCAGGGTGTGCAGCTCGTCGACGAAGGTAATGATCTGCCCCTGCGCGTCGTTGATTTCCTTGAGCACGGCCTTGAGCCGCTCCTCGAACTCGCCGCGGTACTTGGCCCCCGCCACCAGGGCCGCCAGGTCGAGGGAGACCAGCTGCTTGCCCTTGAGGGAGTCGGCCACATCGCCGGCCACGATGCGCTGGGCCAGTCCCTCCACAACGGCGGTCTTGCCCACGCCGGGTTCACCGATCAGCACCGGGTTGTTCTTGGTGCGGCGGGTGAGCACCTGACTGACCCGCCGAATCTCCGCGTCCCGCCCGATCACCGGGTCAAGCTTGCCGGTCCGGGCGATCTCGGTGAGGTTGACGCCGTACTGCTCCAACGCCGTCTTCGCTTCTTCCTGGGGCGGTTGCTGACCTGCTTGCATCGGAAGATCCTCTCTCGGGCCGGCCGCTCGCGCCGCAGGTCGGCAAAAAGCTGAGCCTGTTGGACTCAAGTTTAGGGGACATCGAGAAAACGCGCCAGCGGTCCGGAGACAACTCGGCGGTGCTATGACGGCGGCCCCATCACGACCCAGTTTTCGTCCGGGTATCCGAATTCCTCCGTCGGATGCCATACTTACCGAACAAAAGACCCGTTTCTACACTCAGCGCAGAGGATCAGACCCGTGGCCACCCCCACCCTTAAAAACTTCATCAACGGCCACTTTGTCACTCCCTCCGGCACCGAGCTGCTCGACATCGTCGATCCCACAACGGGACGCCGGGTTGCCCGGGCCCCGATCTCCACCGCGGCCGACGTCGACGACGCGATGACCGCCGCGAAGACCGCCTTCGGCACCTGGGGCCGCACCACTCCCGCCGAGCGGCAGCGCGCGCTGCTTCGCCTCGCCGACGCGATCGACGCCGAGAGCGACGCCATCGTGGAGGCCCAGCACCGCAACACGGGCCAGCCTCGCGCCACGATCGCCGTTGACGAGGTCGCGGCCGGCGCCGATCAGCTCCGCTTCTTCGCCGGTGCCGCCCGACTGCTCGAGGGCAAGTCCGCCGGTGAATATCTGCCCGGCATGACTTCCTGGGTACGCCGCGAACCGATCGGCGTGGTCGGGCAGGTCACCCCGTGGAACTTCCCCTTCCTGATGGCCATCTGGAAGATCGGCCCCGCGCTGGCGGCCGGCAACACCCTCGTGCTCAAGCCCAGCGACACCACCCCGGAGTCGACCCTCGAACTCGCCCGGATCAGCCAGGGCATCCTCCCCGACGGCGTGATGAACATCGTGCTCGGCAACGGCGGCACCGGGGCCGCGATCGTCGAGCATCCGGTACCCGGCCTGGTCTCGATCACTGGCAGCGTGCGGGCCGGTATGGCCGTCGCCGCCGGCGCCGCGAAGACGCTCAAGCGGGCACATCTCGAGCTCGGCGGCAAGGCGCCGGCCCTGGTCTTCGCCGGCGTCGACGTCAGCGTGACCGCCGCCGCCATCGCCGACTTCTCCTTCTATAACGCCGGGCAGGACTGCACGGCCATCACGCGAGTGCTCGTGCACGAGTCCATCCATGACGAGTTCGTCGACGCACTCGTCGCCGAGGCCCGCAGCCGCACTACCGGGTCGGCCGACGACGCCGACAACTACTTCGGGCCGCTCAACAACGTCAACCATTTCGGCGACGTCTTGCGCAAGGTCGCGGCCCTGCCCGACCACGCTGTCATTGCCACCGGCGGACACCAGGTCGGCACCGAGGGCTTCTTTTTCGAGCCCACAGTCGTCACGCAGGTGCGCCAAACGGATGCGATCGTGCAGGAGGAAACGTTCGGCCCGGTGATCACGGTGCAGCCCTTCACGTCGGAGGAGCACGCGGTCACGCTCGCGAACGATGTCAACTACGCGCTCGCCTCCAGCGTGTGGACCCTCGACCACGCCACGGCCATGCGGGTCTCCCGCGACCTCGACTTCGGCGCGGTGTGGATCAACACCCACCTCCTGCTGACCGCCGAGATGCCACACGGCGGTTTCAAGCAGTCCGGATACGGCAAAGACCTGTCGATGTACGGCGTCGAGGACTACACCCGGATCAAGCACGTGATGAGCGCGCTGGAATAAACACGGGTCTCGACAGGCTCGACCACCGCCAGGCTCGACCACCGCCAGGCTCGACCACCGCCAACGAGAACAGAGGCCCCTCGATGACTTTCCATCCGCTCGACCCGCTCTCCGCCGCTGAGTTCACCTCCGCCGTCGCCATCCTCGCCCGCGAGCGCGGCGTCGCCGACGGGTGGCGGTTCACTTCGATCGAGCTGGTCGAGCCGCCCCGGAGCGCCGTCGCCGAGTTCACAGCCACCAGCGCGGTTCCCGACCGACGCGCGCGGCTGGTCGTGCTCCACCGCGCCGAGAACACCACCTGGGTGAGCGTCGTCTCGCTCACGACCGACGCCCTGCTCGAGTGGGAAACGGTGCCGGGGATGCAGGCGAACTTCACCGTCGACGAGTGGGAGGAAGCCGACGCCGCCCTTCGCGCCCACCCCGACGTGATCGCCGCTCTCGCCCGCCGGGGCATCACCGACCTCGACCTGGTCTTCATCGACACCTGGACCTACGGCGACGCGGTAATCCCCGACCGGTATCGCGGCCGCCGCCTGGGCTGGTCAGACGTCTGGGTCCGGGCGTCCACCGACGCCAACCCCTATGCGGGACCGGTCAGCGGCCTGCACTTCGTGCTCGACGTCAACACCATGGAACTGCTCGAGGTGGAGGACTCGTTCACGGTCGAACCGCCGGCGGGAATGGGCGAATACGTGCCGCACCTGGTGCCCCGGCGCATCCGGGATCGAAGCCCGCGCCCGCCGCTCACCCCGCTCGACATCGGGCAGCCCGACGGCCCGAGCTTCACGCTCGACGGCAACCTGGTCGAGTGGCAGAACTGGTCGCTCCGGGTGGGCTTCAACTACCGCGAGGGCATGACCCTGCACACCGTGGGCTACCGGGACGGCGGCCGGGTGCGGCCCATCGCCAACCGGTTGTCGTTCGCGGAGATGGTCGTGCCCTACCGCGACCCCAGCGTCGACCATTTCCGTCGCACCGCCTTCGACATCGGCGAGTGGGGCCTCGGCTTCATGACCACCTCGCTCGAGCTCGGCTGCGACTGCCTCGGCGAAATCCGCTACCTCGATGCCGTGCTGCACAACAGCAAGGGCGAGCCGTACAGCATCCCGAACGCGTTCTGCATCCACGAGGAAGACAACGCGGTGCTCTGGAAGCACGTCGACCACAACGGCAGTGCCGAGGTGCGACGGATGCGCCGGCTCGTCGTGTCCTTCCACGTCACGGTCGCGAACTACGAGTACCTCGTCTATTGGCGCTTCTACCAGGACGGCAACATGGAATGCGAGGTGCGCGCCACCGGGATCATGGTGGTGACGCACCTCGACGAGGGCCAGCCGCACCCCAACGGAACCCTGGTCGACACGCGCACCTACGCGCCGTTCCACCAGCACTTCATCGTGGCCCGGATGGACCTCGACGTCGACGGCCGCGAGAACACGGCGTTCCGCACCGAGACGCAGGCCGAGCCGATCAGCGCCGCAAACCCGCTTGGCCTCGCGATCACCCAGCTGAACACCCCGATCGAGACCGAGGGGTTCGACGACTACAACTGGGACACCCAACGGGCCTGGAAGGTCGTGAACGAGAACTCGCTCAACGGCCTCGGCACCCCCGTGTCCTACAAGCTGGTGCCCGGCGGAGCCATCCCGTCCTTCTTCGACCAGGCGGCGCCTGCCCTCCAACGCGCCCAGGTGATCGGGCACACGGTCTGGGTCACCCCGAACGACGAGTCCGAACGCTGGCCCTGCGGCGAGTTCGTCAATCAGAGCGCGGTCGACCACGGCCTGCCCGAGTGGATCCAGGCTCGCCGGCCGGTGCGGAACGCCGATATCGTGCTCTGGTACGTCTTCGGTATCCACCACATCACCCGACCGGAAGAGTGGCCGATCATGCCGGTCGACACCGTGTCGTTCTGGCTCAAGCCGGTCGGCTTCTTCGACCGCAATCCGTCGCTCGACGTGGAACGCAGCCCGGCGCACTGTGCGCCGGGCGAGCACGCCGGGCATGACCGTGAACATGACCAGCCCGCCCATAATCCACACCACTATGACCACTGAGTGCGACACCCGTCGCGAACCGAGGGAGAAACCAGCGTGACCCGAGTAGCCAACTACGTCATCGCATACGAAGCGACCGAACGGGGCAATGACACCGTCGAGCTGGGTGTCGCGCTGGCGCGCCTGACCCGCTCCGAGCTGCGTCTGTGCCTCGTGCTTCCGCATCATTCATCCACCGTCCCGGCCAGGGTCGGTGCTTCCACCTCCCCCGACTACCAGGCTCTGCTCGAGGAGCAGGCCCTCGAATGGCTGGAACAGGGCAAGGCCCTGGTTCCCGATGACGTGGTCGCCACCACGCATCTCCTCTACGCCGACTCCACCACGGAAGGGCTGCTCCAGGCCGCTCGCGCGTTCGACTCGGACCGCATCGTCGTCGGGGCCTCACGCCGCGGCCTGATGAACCGATTCACGATCGGCAGCGTGGCCAACGCGCTCCTGCACGCCTCGCCGGCGCCCGTCGCCCTCGCGCCCCGCGGCTACAAGGCTCCCGCACAGCTGACCCGGATCACCTGCGCCATCGGCACCCGGCCGGGCTGGAAGACGCTGCTCGACTCACTGGTGGCCTTCTCGGCGGACCTCACGGTCGACCTGCGTTTCGTCACGCTCGTGGAGGTCGACGCCGGTCGTCGGCACCCGGTCGACGAGAGCGAGAGCCAGGCCCACCTCGACGGCGTCCTGGAGTACTTCCAGAGTCGGTCGAAGGCGCGCGGCACCATCACCACCGAGGTCGCGTCCGGGCACACCGTCGAGGCCGCCGTCGAGGCCCTCGACTGGCAGCCGTCCGAAATCGCCTTCGTCGGCTCCAGCCGGCTGGCTCAGCCCACCACGATTTTCCTCGGCATCACCGCGCACCGCATGCTGCACGCGCTCCCCGTTCCCCTCATCGTGGTTCCCACCGGCACTGACGCCCGTAAGCCGCACTGACCCTAAGGACAGTCCATGACTAGCCAATCTCCCTCCTCGGGCTCCACGCCCGGCACCTCCACCCTCACCGGCGGCCTTTCCGAGAAGGGCCTCAGCGCTGGCTCCATCGGGCTTCTCGGCGCCACGGTCATCGGCATCTCGTGCATCGCGCCGGCGTACACCCTGACGGCCTCCCTCGGCCCGACGGTCGCGGCCGTCGGCACCCAGATGCCGGGCATCTTCCTGGTCGGGTTCATCCCCATGCTGCTGGTGGCGCTCGGCTACCGCGAGCTCAACAACGCCATGCCGGATGCCGGCACCTCCTTCACGTGGGCCACCCGCGCCTTCGGGCCGTGGCTCGGCTGGATGGGCGGCTGGGGTCTGATCGTCGCGACGGTGGTCGTGCTCTCCAACCTCGCCGGAGTCGCCGTCGACTTCTTCTATCTGATGCTCGCCCAGCTTCTCGGCAACCCGAGCCTCGCCGACCTGACGAACAATGTTGTGATCAACGTGCTCACCTGTCTGGTGTTCATGGTGGCGGCCTGTTATGTCTCGTACCGCGGCATGGAGACCACGAAGGCCGTGCAGTACGTGCTCGTGGCCTTCCAGCTGATCGTGCTGGTCTGGTTCAGCGTCGCCGCCCTGCTGCAGGTCGTAGAAGGCACCGCCTTCGATGCCCTTGCGTTCAGCGCCGACTGGTTCAACCCGTTCCTCGCCCCTTCGTTCTCGGCCTTCGCGGCCGGGGTCTCGCTCTCGATCTTCATCTTCTGGGGCTGGGACGTCACCCTGACCATGAACGAGGAGACCAAGAACCCGAAGACAACCCCCGGGCGTGCGGCGACGTTGACCGTGGGCATCATCTTCGCGCTCTACATCCTCGTGGCGGTCGCCGCCCTGATGTTCTCCGGCATCGGCGCCGGCGAATTCGGACTCGGCAATGAGGAGATCCAGGGCAACGTGTTCGCCGCCCTCGCCGGACCGGTGATGGGTCCCTTCGCCATTCTGATGTCGCTGGCCGTGTTGTCCAGCTCGGCCGCGTCGCTGCAGTCGACCTTCGTCGGGCCGGCACGCACCATGCTCTCGATGGGCCACTACAAAGCGTTCCCGAAGCGGTTCGCCTCAATCAGCCCGCGCTACAAGTCCCCGGCCTTCGCCACCGTAATGGCAGGAATCGTGGCCTGGGGCTTCTACGCGATCATGCGCGTGCTCAGCACCGATGTGCTCACCGACACGATCCTGACCCTGGGCATGATGATCTGCTTCTACTACGGGGTCACCGCGTTTGCCTGCGTCTGGTACTTCCGCGACTCGCTGAACGGGCCCCGGGCCATCCTGCTCAAACTCCTGGCGCCGCTGATCGGCGGGGTCATCCTGCTGGTCATCTTCGCAACCACTCTCTACGACAGCATGAACCCCGACTACGGCAGCGGATCGAACATCGGCGGGGTCGGGCTCGTGTTCATCCTCGCGATGGTGCTGTTCATCGGCGGCCTCGTGCTGATGCTGATCCAGCGCAGCGTCAACCCGGCCTTCTTCCAGGGAAAGACGTTGACGAAGGGGTCCTCGAAGGAACACGGGCACGTCGAGTAGCTCCCTGATGCGCCCGGCCGGGCCTGCACGGCCGGGCCGGGGCATGGAAGAATGGTTCCCGCCATGGCCCACACGTTCAGCTCCCACGACATCGCGCTCCTTGTGGGCAGCCAGGCGTTCTCACGCGGCGAACGCTACGCCCGCAACGGCCACGTTGATGCCGAGACCTGGTTCGGCTCGAACACCCAGCTCTTCGGCATGGTGCGCGGTTCTCACCCGACGCCCTATTCGGTGACCGTCTCGTTCACCCTTGATTCCGCCGGCGCCGCGGTGCGGGCATCCGGCGTCTGCACCTGCCCGATGAAGCGCAACTGCAAGCATGTCGCCGCGCTGCTGATCGCGAGCCAGGGCGGCGCCGTGGGCCGCAGCCTCGGCGGAGTGCCGGGTGCCCCCGCCACCGCCCTGGGCCGCGAGCCCGGGTCGGCCGTCGGCACCGCCGGGTTCTCCGCAAGGGCAGCGTGGCGAAGTACGCTGGCTCCTCTGGCGCGACCGGATTCCGCGCCGTCCGCAGACACCCGCCTCGCCCTCCAGTTCCAACTTCTCGCTCCCGAGCACGGGCGTTTCGCCAGTCAGCCGGGGCTGCGCCGGCTGGCGGCGCGGCCCGTGATGATGGGCAAGCAGGGCAAGTGGATCCGGGGCAGCGTCACCTGGGAGAACCTGACCACCGACGGGGCGCTCGACCGCGGCCAGCTGCGGGTGCTCTCGGTGCTCTACGCGCTGCAGTTCGCGGCCCGCCCGTACTACGCCACCTCCACCCAGTGGATTCCGGTCGACGCTTTCCCCGACCGAGCGCTCTGGGACCTGCTCGACGACGCGGCGAACGCCGGGCTCCCCCTGGTCTCTGCCACGGCGCAGCAGGATCCCGTGCTCGTCTCGCCCGTTCCTGCGTGCCTCGAGCTGGACATCCGTCGTGTGTCCGAAGGCCTCACGCTACGCCCCGTCCTGCTGCTGGGCGACGAGCCGCAGGCGCGCGGCACGTTCGGGTTCATCGGCAACCCCGCCCACGGCGTCTACACCTGGGCGGGCCAGTCCGGCAGCGATTCCCCGCAGATCACCCTCGCCCCGCTGTCGGGCGAGATCAGCCGGGAGCTGCGGGCCATGGCGGCCTCCGACTCCATCGCGGTGCCCGGCGCGGACGAGGCCGACTTCCTGGCCGAGTTCTACCCGTTCCTTCGACACCGGGTCACCGTGACCAGCCGGGACGAGTCGTTCGCCCTGCCCGAGACCCCGCAGCCCGTGCTGGCCCTGACCGTCACGCACCAGATGGATGCCCGCATCACCCTGCACTGGGTGTGGCACTACCCGGAATACCACCAGCCACTCCGCCCGGTGCCGGACGATGACAGGTTTCGCGACGGCACCCGGGAGGGACAGATCCTGCACGACGTGCAGGCGCTCCTCACCTCCGTGCCGGCCCTGGTAGGGCAGCAGAGCGGCCTGCCGGTACTGATCGAGCGCGCCACCCTGGCCGGCACCGCCATGCTCGGCTTCCTCGACTCCGTGGTGCCGACCCTGGCGGCCGCAGACCATGTCACCGTGCTGGTCGCCGGCGATGCCCCCGACTACCGCCAGGCCGACGAGGCGCCGGTGATCACCGTGGGCACCACCGAACGCCCGGATGACCGGGACTGGTTCGACCTGCAGGTGGCCGTCAGCATCGACGGCGAGGAGATCCCGTTCGACAGCCTGTTCCGGGCCCTGGCGGTCGGTCAGCAGCTGATGATCCTGCCCAGCGGCACCTGGTTCAACCTCGACCGCCCCGAACTGCACACGCTCCGCCGGCTGATCGAGGAGGCCCGAGGGCTGCAGGACGCCGGCGCCGAGTCCCTGGGGATCAGCCCGTTCCAGGCCGACCTCTGGGAGGAGCTGCAGTCCCTCGGGGTCGTCGCCGGCCAGGCGGCCGCGTGGCGCGACACCGTGTCCGGGCTCACCGACGTCGCCCAGATTCCGGAACAGCCGCTGCCGGCCGGGGTCGACGCCACCCTGCGCGGCTATCAGCAGGCCGGTTTCGAGTGGGTGAGCTTTCTCTACGACCATCAACTGGGCGGCATCCTCGCCGACGACATGGGCCTCGGCAAGACCCTGCAGGCCATCGCCCTGATGGAACGCGTGCGGGAGCAGCCGGGGCAGAGCGCGCCGTTCCTGGTCGTGGCACCCACCAGCGTGGTCTCCAACTGGGCGGCCGAGTGCGCCCGATTCGCGCCCGGCCTGCGAGTGGCCGCGATCACCGAGACCGCCGGCAAGCGCAGCAGCACCCTGGCCTCGCTGCACGCCGGCGCGGACGTCGTCGTCACCTCGTACACGCTATTCCGGCTGGACTTCGGCGACTACGAGGCCCTGGCCTGGTCCGGGCTACTGCTCGACGAAGCCCAGTTCGTCAAGAACCGCAAGTCCCGCGCCCACCAGTGCGCCCGCCGCCTGGCCACCCCGTTCAAGCTCGCGATCACGGGCACGCCGCTGGAGAACAACCTGATGGAGTTCTGGTCGCTGCTCTCAATCACGGCACCGGGACTGTTCCCCAGCCCCGGCCGCTTCGGCGACTACTACCAGAAACCGATCGAGAAGGATGCCGACGGCGATCGGCTCGACCAGCTGCGCCGCCGCATCCGCCCGTTCATGCTGCGCCGCACGAAGGAGCAGGTGGCCGGCGACCTGCCCACCAAGCAGGAGCAGGTGCTTGAGCTCACGCTGCACCCGAAGCACCGCGCGGTCTACGACACCCACCTGCAGCGGGAACGGCAGAAGGTGCTCGGCCTGATCGACGACATGAACTCCAACCGTTTCGAGATCTTCCGCTCGCTCACCATGCTGCGCCAACTCAGCCTCGATGCCAGCCTCTACGACACGAAGTACGACGACATCCCGTCGACCAAGCTCGACGTGCTCCTCGAACTGCTGGAGGACGTCGTCGCCGGCGGGCATCGCACCCTCATTTTCAGCCAGTTCACAAAGTACCTGGGCAAGGCACGCGCACGCCTCGACGCCGCGGGCATCAGCTATTCCTACCTCGACGGCAAGACCCGCAACCGGGCGCAGGTGATCGAGAGCTTCAAGACCGGCGACAATTCGGTCTTCCTGATCAGCCTCAAGGCCGGCGGGTTCGGCCTGAACCTGACCGAGGCCGACTACGCCATCCTGCTCGACCCGTGGTGGAACCCGGCCACCGAGGCGCAGGCCGTGGACCGCATGCACCGGATCGGCCAGACGAAGAACGTCTTCGTCTACCGCCTGGTCTCCCGGGACACGATCGAGGAAAAGGTGATGGCCCTCAAGGCCACGAAGGCCCGTCTCTTCGAGAGCGTGATGACGGATGGCGCCGCGCGCGGGACCGCCCTGACGGCCGCCGACATCCGTGAGCTGCTCGCTTAGCCCACGCACCGGTGCCCGCCCGCTGGGTTGCCCGCGCTGTCGCCAGCGCTGTCGCCCGCACGAGTGCCCGCCCCGGGCACGCGAGTAGGCTTTCAGCTGCCGGTCACGAGACCGCCGTCCCAGCAAGAGGTAGCCCATGCCGCAGCACCGCCCGTTCGCTCCCCTGGCCGAATCCACCGTGATCGGAGCCGAGGGCTGGCCGGCCGGGCTGGTCGCCGCCGTGCGCGCGTCGACCGAGGCGGCGGCACGCGCCACACTGCCCTGGGTGGGTCGCGGCGACAAGATCGCCGCCGACCAGGCGGCCGTCACCGCCATGCGTGCCGTTCTCCTGGCCGCGCCTTTTCGCGGAACCGTCGTGATCGGCGAGGGCGAGAAGGACCAGGCCCCCATGCTTGCCAACGGGGAGCAGCTCGGCACGGGGAACGGACCGGACTGCGACATCGCAGTCGACCCGCTCGACGGCACGACCCTCGTCGCCCGGAACCTGCCCGGGGCGGTGTGCGTGATCGCCATCTCCCCCCGAGGCACGATGTTCGATCCCGCCGGTGTCTTCTACATGGAGAAGCTCATCTCAGGCCCAGCCGGTCACGGCGTGCTCGACCTGCACGCCTCCGCCACCCGCAACCTCCGTGCGTTCTCGCTCGCCAGCGGCATCCCCGAGACCGCGCTCACCGTCGCTGTGCTCGACAAACCGCGCCACGTCGAACTCATCCGCGAACTCGAGTGCGCCGGAGCACGCGTGCTCCGCACGGCCGAGGGTGACGTCTCCACGGCCATCGCCGCCGCATCGACGGATGCCGCGGTCGACCTCTCGATGGGAATCGGCGGTACCCCGGAAGGCGTCATCGCGGCCTGCGCCGTGCGCGCCCTCGGCGGCGTGATGCTCGGGCGGATGGCCCCGCAGAGTGAGCCCGAAGAGCGCGGCGCCCGGGCCGCGGGCCTCGACATCGCCCGCATCTACGACGCAGCAGACCTGGTGGCGAGCAAGCACGTGCTTTTCGCGTCGTCCCCGGTCACCTGAGCCACCGCGCTCTGTTCCAAAAGTCGATCCGCCCGATGTTCGACCCGGTCGAGACCCGATTCATCTCCCGACCTCAGCCCGAGGCAGAATAGAACGGTGAGTTCCACAACTACCTTCGCCCTGATCCGCCACGGCCAGACCGACTGGAATGCCGCTCTGCGTATCCAGGGCCACTCCGACATCCCGCTCAATGACACCGGGCGTGGCCAGGCAGCGGATGCCGTCGGCCACCTGGCCGCACAGGAGTGGGACTTCATCGTCTCCTCACCGCTCAGCCGCGCAGCCGAGACGGCCGATCTCATCGCCCGGGGCCTCGGCCTGACCGTCAACGATCGCATCCCTGGGATCGTCGAGCGCAACTACGGTTCCGCCGAGGGACTGGGCGCAGGCCCCGAGCTGGACGCGCTCCGCGTCCCCGGCGGCCCCACCGGAATCGGCGGCTTCCACGGCGCCGAAACCGAGGCCAGTGTCGCCGACCGCGGAGTCGAGGCCCTGCAGCTGCTCGCCCGCAACCACCCGGGTGCCCGCATCATCGTCGTCAGCCACGGAACGCTGATCCGACTGACGCTGATGCAGGCGCTCGAGAAGCCCGTCGACACGATCAGGAACGCCTCCCTCAACGTGGTCGTCCATGACCAGGCCGGCTGGACCCTCGACATCCTCAACGGCGAGCCCGTCCCCGCCGGCAACCTCCTCCCCATCAACTAGCAGCCGCCGGTCCCGCACCCCGCATGACTGCTCCCGGAACGGGCCTACTCACCCTCGCTTAACGACGGCAGGCCCCCTCGCGGGGTGGCCCTCTGTCGTTGGTGCAGGTGTGCGCCCTCGCACCAGGGCCCGCGTGTGTGTGGCTAACTCAGGACATTCGTCGCCCGCAGTAGACGGCCGCCGCGGGTCAGTGCGGCATAGGTGCGGATGCCCGGCACGGCCCGGCTGGATCTCCTGAGTTGGCCACGACCGCTCCCAGATGTGCGCCGCGGGGTGGGGGGTGGTGCGCGCTTGGTTTGTGTGGGTTCGGCTGGTGTACCGCCGGGTCGTGTGCGGCGGTGAACGGTTGGGGCGGGGCTGTTGCTGCCGGAGGGGCACCGGGGCGGCACCGGGGCGGGGGTGCTGGTTAACGCACAATGGCCACCCGTGAGGGTGGCCATTGTGTGTGTTGCTACGTTGAGTCCGGCGGTGTCCTACTCTCCCACAGGGTCCCCCCTGCAGTACCATCGG